>JACQZC010000035.1 GCA_016207905.1 Nitrospirota bacterium
CCGTTTGCAGAGAAACTCTCTAAGTTGAGAAAGGACAGAGGGCTTACGCAGGAAGAGCTCGCAAAAAAGGTTGGTGTGGGGATCGCTCAGATGAGACGATATGAGAAGGGCGCTTCTTCTCCTACGCTGGAGGTCATTAAGAATATGGCAAAGACGCTCGCCGTATCTTCAGATGAACTGATATTTGATGAAAAGGAAGGCGTAGCCTCTGCAAGAATACTTGATTCTAAACTGCTTGAGCAGTTTGAGACGATCTCAAATCTGAATCCCCGTGACAGAGATGCACTCGTGACCATTATAGAAAGCGTGATCATAAAAAATAAAATTCAGGAGGTAATGCCGCCGATGTCTGATACCGTATGGACAAAGGAAATGCAGAAGGTAGTCTCTGAGTTCAGAAAGGGTGCTGAGGGTTATTCCGAGGAGGAGATAGAGAGCATTGTTGATGAAGCGGTTGCCGCTGTAAGGGCTGAGAAAAAGCACAAAAGAGAAAAAGTTGCAGTCTAAGCTCAGGGCTGTTGTAGATACCAACCTCTTTATCAGCGGACTCTTTGGTAAAGATACTTTATCGTCTACGCTTCAAGACCTCTGGGTTCATCGTGAGTTTGAACTGGCTACTTCTATCGAGATTCTGAGAGAGGTCAGCCGGGTTCTCCAGTATCCGAGGATCAGGGAAAGGTTCAAACCGAGAGAGGAAAACATCAGGCGGTTCTTCAGGCTCATCTTCAGAAAAGCGATTATCACAAAAGACCTTTATTCCATTGACAGGATTACTGATGACCCATCAGATAACATCTTCCTCTCCTGTGCTATGGAAGCCAACGCCGATTACATCGTCTCAAGAGACCCGCACCTCAGAAACCTCAAACACTTCCACGGCATCAAGATCATCGATGTCAAGGCCTTTGTCGAGAGGGTGAGGAAGGGATAAATTAATTCAGCCTGTCCCCTTTTCGGTTCTGCTACTCCTATGGTCTCAAAGTCTGAGAGTATGTAGTTAAAAAGAGAAGTATCTTTTAAGAACTCTAATGCTTCTTCTTCCTCTGTTTTTGTCATTCGCTCTATGGGGGTTGTCTCTGCATTCTCAGGTTTCCATGATTCAGCGATGTCTATGAGCTTTGTTATGTCCTCTGTAATCAGTTCTTCCTTCTCTGTAAATAGCACTGCACATGCCTTTACAAAGAAGAGTCTGCTTCTGTTGGAATAAAGGTCAACGGTGTCGAGATGAAACCTGATTGCGGAATGCGGATTTCGGATTGCGGAATCTGACGGCTGAGAGCTCTTGCCCGCCAAGGAGGGGATAGCTGACAGCTTTATGGCTTTGATCGTTGCCTTGAGTTTTACGCCTTCTTTTGTAATTCCTTTTAGCTCGTATCTTCTTTCTCCATACTGGATGGTGAAGCCTGTATCTGTCTTCTCATAAAACTTCTGTTCCTGTTTGATCGCTTTATCCGATCTGATGGAGTATCTCGGGTTGGTTTCTTTTAAGAGACGTTCAAAGATCGCTGCTGCATCTGCGGTTAAAGACTTGTCCTGCGCGGAGTCGAAGGAGAAGAAGGAGTTGATGTCTATTTTAAAGCTCCCCTCCTTCGATAAGGAGGGGTCTCCCGAAGGGAGGGGGTGGTTGACGTCACAGGTATCAGGCAGAGTGATAATGTATGAGTCTATATTTTTTTCTTTTAGTTGCTCTTTAATCCTCTCTGCTCCATGTTCCCCTGCATCATCCCGGTCAAAGCAGATATAGACTTCCTTTGTCTGATGTCTTGCAAATAGAGCAAGATGATCCTCCGTAAGGCCGTTTACGCCATAGCAGGGGATAACATCTTTGAACCCGGCGTTGTAGAGAGTAAGAGCATCTATGATTGATTCCGTGAGGATAAGTGATTTGCTTCTTTTGGCTGCCTGATGATTGAAGACACCTTTTCTCTGACTGGGTAGATAGAGATGTGTTACAAATCCCCCCTCGCCCCCCTTTGCAGATAAACCCGATTACATCCCCACCGGCATTACAGCCGAAGCAATGATAGAGGTTGGTCTTGGGGTTGACGGTAAAGGACGGGGTCTTTTCTTTGTGGAAGGGACAGAGGCCGACGTAATTACTACCTTTCTTTTTAAGGCTTACACCGTAAGATGAAACAACTGTCATAAGGTCATGGTCTTTCTTGATCACCTCTATGTCTGCTTTGCTAATTCTCATAAAAACCTGTCAAGAGAAAAATGTTGCAAAAATCCAAAAATTGGGTTAATATCTTATATGTGCTATTAAATGTTAGTAGAATATCATATATGATTTTTAATGTCAAGGATAAACTGTGATGAAACGCTCTCATAATAACGGTAGTCCAAAAATCCCATGCTATAATCCAATCAAAAAGAGATTGGAGGTATACATTATGCCGTTTGCAGAGAAACTCTCTAAGTTGAGAAAGGACAGAGGGCTTACGCAGGAAGAGCTCGCAAAAAAGGTTGGTGTGGGGATCGCTCAGATGAGACGATATGAGAAGGGCGCTTCTTCTCCTACGCTGGAGGTCATTAAG
>JACQZC010000036.1 GCA_016207905.1 Nitrospirota bacterium
AAAATCTCAGGGTGCTTCAGTTTTGTAATAAGCTCCCAGTGGCTGTATGTAGTCCTGATGGTTTTTCCAAAAACAGTTTTAACCTCAAAAAGGATGTCCATTTCACCTAATTATAACATTTCCAAGAGTGTCGCCTTGGGCTTAAAGGTAAAATGGTTTAAAGTGAAGCCTGTAAGACAGAAACTTATAATATACATGAGAAATTATAACACAGGGAATAGGGCTTTTCTCATAAGGCTTAAGTGACCAAGCCACGCCTCTTCTCATCTGCTATCTACAGTACTGCCGAATCCTTTTTTCAATCACGGCTTTTCTTTCTTCCTCTACGAGCCTAAGGGCATCTTTATAGAGCCTGCACACAGGCTCTGTATTTTTAGTGAGTAGGTAGGAGTCTGCAAGTGTAAAAAGGGATTCGCCGTTAAATGGATTTGCCTCAACGGATGCCTTAAGGTAATGAACTGCCTCGTCGTAGCTTTTGAGTTTCATATAACATACTCCTATCTTATAGAAAAGACTGCTGTCTTCGAGAATACCATGGGGCGATTCGACTGCTTTGAGGAAATACCCCAATGCTTCCTTGAGGTTTCCGTTAAAGAGCTTAAAATTTCCTGTCTCGGAAAGAAAGACAAACTCATTGCCATCGAGGCTGACTGCCTTTTGAAAATAAGCATCTGCCTTTTGTCTGTCGATATTCCTCATGAGCATTGCCATTTCAAAGTTTGCATGGGCATTGTTTGGTGCAAGGCTCAGTGCCTTTCTGATAAGTGTCTGTGCCTCCTTTGTCTTCTGATTTGCCTCTAAAACCTTTGCATGCCGAAGGATATAGTTTGGGTTTTTTGGCGAGATAGAAAGTGCATCTTCTATCCATTTAATGTTATAGAGCATTCCTATATACATATAATTTGTGCATTTCCTATAAAAAAGCTCTGAAACGATATCATTGGTCATTTTTGTCCCTACTATAGGGGGAAGTTCCATATGTCTAAACAAAGTCGTAATGTTTTGCATAGTGGTATCTGCATAAATAGAAAGAGGCGCATTGAACTCAAGAAAGGGGATATCATCCGTATTTAAGGGCGCTCCATCCGAGAGCTTCTCTATACCTGTTTTACCTACGAGGAAAAAAGAGAAAAAGTCCAATGGCTCCGAGATATTAAAGTATGCCTTGAGTTTCCATGCCATTTTGCCCCTGAGCTTATCGGAGACAGCCCTATAGTCTAATCTAAGTGGCTTTTTTGAACCTATAACTAATATGTCGCCTGTTTTTGAGTTCCATATGGAGCATTCGGGGAAAACAGAAGAAAATGTTCTGAGTATCATCTTTAGGTCTTCTTGGCGCAAAGAGTAAAGCTGAACCCACTGGCAGAAGATGCCCTCTTCATCAAGAAGCCGCGATGCAGTTTCATAGAATTCCTTTGAAAAGAGGTTTCCTATTCCGCTTATCCATGGGTTTGAGGGCTCAGAGATTATGATATCGTATTTTTTCTTTGAAGAGACTATATAGCTCCTTGCATCCTCTATAAATAGACTCAGTCTTGGGTCATGGAGGGCTTTCTCGCTTGCCCTTTCAAAGAACCTTCCTGCCTCTATAACCGCAGGCTCTATCTCTATGCAGTCAACATGAGAGATTTTCGGATAATCGAGTACTGCCCTTACAGTAGCTCCCGAACCAAATCCTATTACGAGGGCATCCTCAGGCTCTGGATGAAGGAGAACAGGAAAATACCCCAAGGCAAGCTGTGTGGGCATATCATAAAAGCTTGCATCTGTTTTCCCATTTGTCCTCAGGCTTATATTTCCTTCCGCATTAGCCCTGACCGATATTGTTGCATTAAGTCCTTCTTTTTGATAAAGGTAGAATACATTTTTCTGATTCAGGGAATAGTCGCTTCGTTTTCCATAAATAGAAACCCCTGAATCCAAATACTCGTTTGGAATGCTTATGGGAATAAAAGGCACGATAAATAAGACCGTAGATGCCGCAAGGAGATACCTTCTGCCTAAGACCGCCAATCCCACGATACCGATTGCTATATTAATAGCCACTGCTATTTTCACTGACATGACACTGCCCAGCGAAGGAAGAAGGAGGAATGCAGAAACAGCTGACCCCAGGATACAGCCTGTGGTATTTACTGCATAGATATTTCCAATACTTTTCCCTGTATGACCCTCTTTACTATAAACCCCTGCTATTATCGGAAATGTGGCTCCAAAAAGTATTGTCGGAACGAGGATAAAAACAAGCACAAGGAGAAACTCCAATGTAAGCACAGTGTTATACGACTCGGTAAGCTGGAGTCCTTTAAGCATTAAAGGAGGCAGAAGGTTAAAGAGAAAAAGCGTTGAGAAACATGTAATTCCAATCAAAAGCTCTATGGCGGAGAAATGAAAAAGTCCGGGCTTATGCCTGTCTGAGACCCTCGAAACAATCATGCTTCCAATGCCAATGCCTGAAAGAAAGCCCATCAGTATGAGGCTGAACGAATAAGTAGCACTGCCTATGATAGCTACGAGCTGCCTGCTCCACGCAACCTCATAGAGCATTGCCGAGAAGCCTGAAAAGAAAAATGCAAAAATAGCGTATCTATATCCTGAAGGTCTTTCCTCAGAGAGCATTCTTATGGGGATACCTTCAGTCATATCGGCTTTTGGTATTGTTGTGCCCAAATAAAATGTAATAATGCCGATGCCTATATTAAGGAATGCAGTAAGCATCAGGCTAAAGCTCAAGCCAAAGAATCTGATAAGGATAAACCCTGCAAGGAATACTCCAATAACGCCTCCTATGGTGTTAATCGCATAAAGCCTGCCAACCCTTTTTTCGAGCTCTCCATGGGAACGGATAAAATATCTGCTTAAAACAGGCAGGGTGCCTCCCATTAATGTGGTAGGAATAAGAAGTGCCATAATGCTCAGGCTGTATCTTAAGCCTTGTAGCATCCATAAAGGCATTCCCAATGGAGAGACACTAATATAAAATGAGGTCATAGAGCTGATGAGCTCAGGCGAAACGAGGGCATAGACTCCAATCCCAGCCTCGAGTATAGCGTAAGCCTTAAGCAGGTTTATATCTCTGTCTGCCCATCTGCCGAGCAGAAAACTTCCAAGAGAAAGCCCACTCATAAATGCAGTAAGAACTACTCCAACTGCATAGACTGTATTGCCAAAGGTAAGCGTAAAAAGCCTTACCCATATCACCTCGTATATAAGGGCAGTGGCTCCTGAAAGGAAAAAGCATAAGCTTAAGAATCTAAAAAATCTGTTTTTCATATTATGCCTTGAGCAAAGAAACTACCCAGATAAGAAAAAAAAGCATAAGTGTTAGAACTGCCTTTCTAAGGGCATTTCTTCGAACCTTGCCTTCTTTGTTAAATCCCCTGAATATAATGAAGATAACGGATGCCAACCACCCAAAAAACCCCAGAGCCGCCAGCAAAGTCCAGAGGGGCTTTGGAGCCCTATCAACCTTAAGCGTATAGAGATGTTTTGCCCTTTCGGAGTTTGCATCCTCTATCTTTATAGAGCCTTCCTTTAGAAGCATTCTTACATTCAAGTCAGCAAGTTTTTCATCGCATTTTTCAATCCACTTTTTGCTTGGTGTGAAGAGGCTTCTTACACCATAAAGAGAGCTTCTTATGGATGAGTAAGCCATATGAGCCCACTCATTCTTATCTTCCTTTTCAAAGCCTTTTGCCATGTCCCAGAGCCTCTGCCTTGCCTTTTCGGCATATGGTGAAAATGGAACATAGAAATGCATTGAAGTGTCATACTCCCTTATTGCAAGTTTGTAGTTTGAGGCTTTGTAATATTCTTCTGCTTTAAGGAAATGGCTTCTCTGGAGATAAAGGACCCTGCCTCCAATAATGGCAATCAGGATGAGGAAGACAGCCAGAGTCTTAATCAGATTTTTTGGCATCCCTTGATCCATTATGGAGGGCATTTACTACATACGGATGTGAATAGAGATGTAGAAAGATACCTATCTCCCCTATCAGGAAGGATAACGACTAAAACTCCTTCTTTAAGCTCACTTGAAAGCCTGAGTGCAATATGCATTGCCGCACCCGATGACATGCCCACAAATATTCCCTCTTTGACTGCAAGCCGTCTTGTTGTATCGAATGCCTCATCGTCATTAACAGTGTATTTTTCATCGAGCCTCACAGGGTCGAATATCTTTGGAACGATTGACTCAGCCATGTTTTTAAGCCCCTGAATCCTGTGGCCTAAGACAGGCTCGACACCGATTATCAATATATCCTTATTGAATTCTTTAAGCCTTCTTCCTGCACCCATGAGGGTTCCTGTTGTCCCCATTCCTGAAACGAAGTGTGTAATGGCTCCGTTTGTCTGCTCGATTATTTCTTTTCCTGTTGTCTCGTAATGGGCAAGGACGTTTGCAGGGCTATCGAACTGATTTGGCATGAAGTATTTATCGGGCTCCTCAGAGAATATGCTATGTGCAAGTCTTATTGCACCATCTGTGCCTTCCTCTGATGGGCTAAGGATAAGCTCAGCGCCCAGTGCCTCCAGAACCCTTCTTCTTTCGATGCTTACGCAGGCAGGCATTGTAAGCTTTACCCTGTATTTTTTTGCGGCTGAAACCATGGCAAGCCCAATGCCTGTGTTTCCGGATGTTGCCTCAAGTATTATCTTGTCATTTGTAAGTGCCTCATTTTTTTCAGCCTGCTCAATCATGTAAAGGGCAATCCTGTCTTTGACAGACCCACCCGGGTTATTGCCCTCGAGCTTTGCATAGAGTTTTACTTTTGGGTTTGGATTTATGCCCTCTATTCGTGCAAGAGGTGTGTTTCCTATGCAGTCAAGAATACCCATATAGCCTCAGCCTGAAAGCCCGAATGAATCGTGAAGAACCCTTACTGCAAGCTCTGTGTATTTTGCATCTATAACGCATGATACCTTTATCTCCGATGTGCTTATCATCATGATATTTATGTTGTGTTTTGCAAGGGTCTCAAACATCTGTGCCGCAACCCCCGAATGTGTTCTCATTCCCACGCCTATTATGGAGACCTTCGAGATGTCCTCTCTCATGTCAACACATTTTGCCTTAAGTTCCTTTGCAATCGTGTTTGTCAGTTTCAGTGCCTTTTTGCTGTCTGTTCTTGGAACTGTAAAGGATATATCGGTTGCCAATCCATCGGGGCTAATATTCTGCACAATCATGTCAACCACTATATTGGCTTCTGCAACGGCATTAAAGAGCTTTGCGGCTATGCCGGGCCTGTCAGGGACCCCTATGACCGTAATCTTTGCTTGGTTTTTGTCGTATGCAACTCCAGAGACCACGACCTTTTCCATGTCCTTATCCTCCTTGGTAACAAATGTTCCGGGGTTATAGTTAAAAGACGACCTAACAACAATAGGGACATTGTATTTCTTTGCAAACTCCACTGACCTCGTTTGAAGTACCTTTGCACCCAAGCTTGCAAGCTCAAGCATCTCCTCATATGAGACCTTATCGAGCTTTTTTGCCTCTGGCACTATATCTGGGTCCGTTGTGTAGACCCCGTCCACATCGGTGTATATCTCGCAAAGGTCAGCCTTGAGTGCGGCAGACACTGCAACTGCAGTAAGGTCAGAGCCACCCCTTCCGAGGGTTGTTACATCCTCTGTCTCTGTAATTCCCTGAAACCCTGCTATAACAGGAATAATCTTTCTTCCTATAGCATCCTTGACCCTTTTGGCAGTAACCTTCTCTATCTTTGCCCTTGTGTGTGCAGTGTCTGTGATAATGCCTACCTGTCTTCCTGTAAGGGCTACGGATTTCTTTCCCAATGCACTTATCGCCAGAGCTGTAAGTGCGCTTGTAATCCGCTCTCCAGAGGAAAGGAGCATGTCCATCTCCCGCTCCGATGGCGAAGTGGAGAACTCATGTGCAAGTGAAATGAGCTTGTCTGTTTCTCCTGCCATGGCTGAGACAACCACAACAACCTTATTACCCTCATTTACAGTCTTTACGACACGCTCTGCAACTGCCTTGATTCTTTCGGCATTTGCAACTGATGTGCCTCCATATTTCTGGACAATAAGCATTTAAGTTAAAATCTCCTTTATAACTCTAAGAATATCTTCTGCCCTATCAATACATGTCCTCGCATCATCCTCATCATATGCCATATCAGGTGTTATGTCAGGTAAGCCATTGGGGTATCGGGTAGGGATATAGTGTTTATCTAAGTATTTAGCACCCTTTAAAAAATATTTTAACTTTTCATAGATATCCGCATTGACATATTTTAAATCCGCAATAAGCTTTAGAATCGAATGCCCCCATGGTTCTTCATCATTAAAATACCATAGTGCCTTTACTGCCTTTTCAACTGCTTGATGAGAGAAAAAACACGAATGCGCAAATCTGCTATTATTGCTCAATAGTTTTGCAGTATCAATGTCACTTATAGCTGTCTCAAGCCATAAGGTAGCCTTCTTTTTATCTTTTTCCTTGCTCATACAATATCTTTCCTTCTTTTAATGCCCTGAGAATAAACTTATTCCCATCTGCTTTCATCTTCTCAAATTCCCGTAGTGTATAAACCAGCACATCTATACCAAACGACTTTAATGCATCTTTATCCCAGAGGTCATCAAGATACCTGCCGATTCTATCAATAAATCTTTCTTTCGTATCCTCAATAAATATAACATCTATATCGCTTCTTCTGGAGTAGTCACCTTTTGCAAATGAGCCAAAGACAAGGGCCAACATTGCATTATGAGCCTTGGCTACCTCAACTATAGACGAGTAAATCTTATTAATATCTATAGCCTCTCTACTTATCATAATCTTTATCAGGGACTTCTAAATTCGCCGATTTTATGCTGTCCATCTTACTTTTCTTTTATAAAATAATCCATGAGCTTATAGCCTTCTTCTATAACCATAATGTTGTCTCTGTCTTTGATTGTCTCATCGAAAGCCGCACCCTCGTTTTTCCTTTTGCTCCTACTATCGTATATAACGAAGGGCACTGGCTCAGGCGTATGGGTTTTCACCTCTACTGGGGTTGCATGGTCCGGAAGAAAAAGGATTTTATACTCATCGAATGCCTTCATACCCCTCAGAACCGTTCCAACAACAAGGGCATCGATGTCCTCGATTGCCTTTATCTTGTCATTATAATTACCCGAATGCCCTGCCTCATCAGGTGCCTCTACATGTATATATGCAAGGTCTACTCTTTCAAGTGCCTTAAGTGAGTACTCTGCCTTTCCAACATAATTTGTATCGAGATAGCCTGTAACATTAGGGACATCGAGTATCTCAAAACCTGCGTATATGCCCAATCCTCTTGTAAGGTCTACTGCTGATACAAGTGAGCCTTTTATTCTGTATTTTTTATTGAAGGTTGGAAGCTTTGGCTTTTTCCCCTGACCCCAGAGCCATATACTGTTGGCAGGCTTTTTACCCTGTCTTACTCTTTCTTTATTCAAAGGATGCGGCTCGAGGATATCCACAGAATTAAGCATTAAGTTTCTGAGGACATCTTCTCCTTGCCCAACAGGGAGGTAGCCGAAAATTTCTTTTCCTGTGATATCGTGTGGTGGAGTGCATTCAGGCTGTAGCAATCCCTTTGACCATACCATAAGGTTTCTGTAGCTTACGCCAGAATAAAAGGCAATGTCTTTTGAGCCCAATTTTTTGTTTAACTCATCTATAACCGCAGATGCCTCGGCAGTGGATATATGCCCTGCGCTATAGTCTTCCATGTATGCCTTTGTCTTTGTTTTGTTAAATCTCAGGGTGACGAGATTACATCTGTATGCCGCATCCTCATCTTTAAGCTCGATTCCCATGCTTACTGCCTCAAAGGGCGCCCTTCCTGTGTAAAACTTAAGAGGGTCATATCCTAAGATACTCATGTTTGCCACATCAGAGCCTGGAGAGAAACCATTTGGTATAGTCTTTACCATACCGATGGTGCCTTCCTTTGCGAGCTTGTCCATATTTGGAGTGAATGCCTTTTGAAGGGGGGTCCTGCCTCCGAGCTCCTTAAGGGGCCAGTCAGCCATGCCGTCTCCTACTATGACAACATATTTCATATTAGCTCTTCTATTACCCTTTCCACTGCGTCCAAATCAGCATCCACCTTCATTGGCTTTTTAGATACCTTAAACACTGTATCAGGGTCTTTAAGTCCGTGTCCTGTAAGTGTGCAGACAACCTCAGCGCCATGCTTAAAAAACCCCTTTTTGTATAATTTTATCACACCTGCGAGGGATGCAGAGGATGCAGGCTCACAAAATATGCCTTCTTTCGATGCTATAAGCCCATACGCCTCGAGGATCTCATCGTCTGAGACTGCATCTATCCTTCCGCCTGATTCATCCCTCGCAGTGATTGCACCTGTCCAGCTTGCAGGGTTTCCAATCCTTATGGCAGTTGCAATGGTCTCGGGCTTCTCTACAGGCTTTCCGAGCACTAAGGGTGCGGCGCCTGATGCCTGAAACCCAAGCATAATGGGCAGTGAAGCTATCCTTCCTGAGCTTCTATATTCCTTATAGCCCATCCAGTAGGCAGTAATATTTCCTGCATTTCCAACAGGCAGGGCATGGTATTTAGGGGCATGCCCGAGGGCATCTACAACTTCGAATGCGGCTGTCTTTTGTCCTTGAATTCTGAATGGGTTTATAGAGTTCACAAGGGTCATTGGATACTTCTCGACGATTGCCTTTACTATGGATAGGGCTTTGTCGAAATTTCCCCTGACCTGAATCACATGCGAGCCGTGTATGATAGCCTGTGCAAGCTTTCCAAGTGCGATTTTCCCCTCTGGTATAAGCACGATGCATTTTATTCCTGCCCTTGCGGCATATGCGGCCGCAGAGGCAGATGTATTGCCTGTGGAGGCGCATATAACTGCCTTTGAGCCTGCCTCGAGTGCCTTGGAAATGGCAACCGCCATTCCCCTGTCTTTGAAAGAGCCTGTTGGGTTTGCGCCCTCGAATTTGAAATAGACCTCAAGCTCCGGAAAAAGCTCCTTTTTGAGATTGCCTGCCCTAATAAGAGGTGTATTGCCTTCTTGTAAAGATACAATCGGAGTTTTATCGGAAATAGGTAAGAACTCTTTGTAATGCTCTATGACCCCACTATATATCGTTTTACTCATTGTTATTCAATGATGTCTCCTTCGACAAGCTCTACTTCTATGCCCTGCTGTCTGAGCGATTGAATGCCTTTGTCGAGGTTTTCCTCTGTGCCCTCAAGCTCAAGCACCATCTCGCCAACGGTGTCGGTAACCCTTGCCCTTCTGATATTAGGCATCAAATCATACTTTTTTGCCATTGTGAATATCACAGGCTCTCTGATAAGATGCGTCGGGAAGGTCAATTTGACTCGCTTTTTCATCTATCCTCCTTATCTACTAAATTTCAAATCTCATAGAGGTTTATTCCTCCTGCGATTGCAGGCACTATAGATACCTCATCTCCGTCTTTTACGGTTGTGTTTTCTGCCTGAAGAAAGCGAATGTCTTCTTCGTTGACATAGATATTTACGAATCTCCTGACCTTGCCTTCCTCGGAAATCCTTTCGCCGATTCCAGGAAACCTACCATCGAGGTCGGCAATGAGCCCTATTATAGTGCCTGCCTTGCCTTCAACTTCTTCCAATCCGCCAGTGAGCCTCTGAAGCGGAGTTGGAATCTTTACTTTCACAGCCATTTTTTTAAATCACCTCCACCTAAATCTCAGATTGAAATGCCCTTGAGTGCCTCTTCAAAGGATGCCATATTAGGCTTTATATGATGGACACTCCGTGTATGACCAAAAAGTGCCTCCTGAGTCTTTAGCCCATTGCCTGTTATGCATAATATAGTAGTCTCACCACTTTTTATCCTGCCTGCTTCTATGAGTTTTCGTGCAGATGCTAAGGTCACACCTCCTGCTGTTTCTGCAAATATGCCTTCTGTCTTAGCAAGAAGTAGGATTGCTTCGATAATCTCCCTATCGGAGACATCCTCGGCATACCCATGGGATTCCTTTATGGACTGCACTGCGTAAAAGCCATCTGCTGGGTTTCCTATGGCAAGGGATTTGGCAATGGTATCGGGTTTTACAGGACGGATGACATCGGTGTTCTGTTTTATGGCAGTGGATATTGGACAACAGCCAGTTGCCTGTGCCCCAAAGAGCTTAGAGGGAAGCTCCTCAATCAAGCCAATATCCTTAAACTCCTTAAAGCCCTTCCATATCTTTGTAAGCAAAGAGCCGCTTGCACATGGCACAACCACATTGTCAGGTGCCCTCCAGCCAAGCTGTTCTATTATCTCAAACCCATGGGTCTTAGAGCCCTCTGCATAAAATGGCCTAATGTTAATGTTGACGAATGCCCACTTGTATTTGTTTGCTATCTCGGAGCAGAGCCTGTTGACATCGTCATAGCTTCCGTCAACTGCCATGAGATTCGGCTCATAAACTATGGATGCAACTATCTTTGATTGCTCTAAGGTCGCAGGGATGAATATAAACCTTTTGAAATTAGCCCTTGCGCCGTTTGCAGATACCGAATGTGCGAGGTTGCCAGTGGATGCACATGCCACTGTGTCAAACCCAAACTCCCTTGCCTTTGTCAGGGCAACAACAACGACCCTATCTTTAAACGAAAGTGTTGGATGAGCCACGGTATCGTCCTTTATGTATAAGTCTTTAACACCAAGCTCTCTGGCAAGGTTCTCTGCGCGCACAAGTGGCGTATAACCCGAATCCAAGCCTATCAGAGGCTCTCCGTCTATTGGAAGAAGCTCTCTGTATCTCCAGAGATTCTTCCTTCTTCTCTCTATGTTTTTTTTGGTGAGGACCTTTTTTATGCCTTTGTAGTCATAGACTACTTCAAGAGGACCAAAGCAAAACTCGCAGACATATATGGGCTCAGTCGGATAGTCCCTGCCACACTCTCTGCACCTTAACCCCTTTACATAGCCCATGTCATTACCTCCAGAATATGGGAATATGATATTTTACTTGAAATCGATGAGAATTTAAAGAAGAAGTATTCTTGCCATAACTTTATCCTTATGGTTATACTACTGCATCTAAAAATTACTTACATTCGTTATGCGCGTAGAGAAAATAGAACTCATAGGTTTCAAATCATTCACGGATAAGACTGCCTTTAACCTTCACCCTGGCATTACCTGCATTGTTGGGCCAAATGGCTGTGGGAAAAGTAATGTGGTGGATGCCTTCAAGTGGGTCCTTGGAGAGCAGTCCGCAAAGAGCCTGAGGGGAGATAAGATGGAGGAGGTCATATTCAACGGCTCTCAGACAAAAAAACCAAAGGGCATGGCAGAGGTAACGCTTTATGTGTCAGGGTTGGGCGAGTCGGACAACGGAGAGCCAGAGACTACGACGGTCACAAGAAGGCTTTACAGGTCAGGGGACAGCGACTATATGCTTAACAGAGACATCTGCAGGCTGAAGGACATAAGGGATTTGTTCTTAGATACAGGGCTTGAGGTAAAAAGCTACTCCATACTCGAGCAGGACAGGATTTCTGCCATACTCAGTGCAAAACCCGAGGAAAGAAGATTCCTCATAGAGGAAGTGGCAGGCGTGGTCAAATATAAGGTAAGAAGGGCTGAGGCACACTCAAAGCTTGAGTCCTCCACAGCAAACCTCCAGAGGATAAATGACATTATAGCTGAGGTCAAAAGGCAGATAAATTTCCTCGACAGGCAGGTTAAAAAGGCAGAGCGGTATAAAAAACTCATGGAAGAAGTGAAACTGATAGAGCTTAAAACAGATAAGAATAATTATAGCCTGCTCAATGCCTCCTTTAACGAATTAAACGAGCAATACGATAGCCATAGAAAAGAGGATATAGAGCTGAGGACGGAGATGACAAAGACAGAGGTAGAAATAGAGGTAGCAAAGACAGCATATCTTGACAAGGAAAAACACCTCGATACACTACAATCCGAGCAGATGACAAAAGAAAAACAACTTTCCGAGATAGAGCGCACCATAGCTGTCCTAATGGCAGACAGAGATAATCTCAAGGATTACCTATCCAGGCTTTCAACGGAGAATGAGACATCCCTTAGAAAGATTAAAGAAGCAGAGGAAAGGGGCAGAAACCTAAAGGAGCTTAAAGAAAGCCTTATAGATGAGATTAGCTCCCTTAAAGATGAGCTTGGGGCAAAGAACGAGGCATTGGACATCAACGAGGATGAGATGTCCGAAAAAGAAGGGCTTCTCGACTCAAAAAGGAAAGAGATATTTGCAATTGCCCAAGAGCGAAGCTCTATTAAAAATGAGCTTCTCATTCAGGAGTCGATTCTTGAAAACTTAAATAAAAAACAGGACAGGATAGGACTTGAATATGAGGACTCTAAAAAACTCCTCGATGAGCTAAACTCCATGCTCGCCCAGATTGAGTCTTTGACTAACTCAAAAAGAAATGAACTCCTTAGCCTTAAGGAAAAAAAGGATTCCATTGTCGAGGAGGTCAACTCCCATAAGCAGAGGCTCGATGATTTAAGGGCATCTCTTACAAGTGCAAAGGAGGAGCTTGCAGGTGTAACATCGAGGCTTGAATCCCTGAGGGAACTCGTAGAAGGCGAGCAGGTTGTCGAGATTAGCCATATAGCCTCTGTCACGGACATAATAGATGTTCCCCCTGAATATGAAAAGGCAATTGAAAGTGGATTAAGGGAAGCCATAAAAGGGTTTATACTCAAAAGCCTCGAGGATGTAGAGCCTGCTGCAAAGCTCATCAGGGAGAAAAACTCAGAAAGGACTGCACTGATACCTATAAATAGCCCGAGCCTACATATACAAGACAAAGACCTGCCCCCGGGCTCGCTCGGAAGGGCATTGGATTTCGTAAGGACAAAGGAAGACTTCTCCGGGATAATTAAAAATCTCCTCGGTAATGTGATTGTCGTAAAAGACCTGAAGACCGCTATCAGGATGAACTCTATAGGAATGAATGAGACCCATCTTTGCATGGTGACCCTCGAAGGCGAGGTTCTGGAGCCCTCTGGTGCTGTCATTGTTGGTAGGGGCAAAGGGCTTCTGAAACTTAAAAGGCAGATAAGAGAGATTGCCTCTGAGGTAGAGGCGAAAAAAAGCCGTATACCTTCGATACAGTCCGAGATGAACCATATCCTGACATCTATCAGGGAAAAAGAAGACAGCCTCCATGAACTCGATGAAGGCATCCTTAATTGCGATAAGGAACTTGAGGCATCTAAACTTAGGTACGAAAAATGTATGGAGGACAAAGAGCGCACAGAACGGAAACTCTCCTACTTAGAAGCCGAGGCAGAGGGGATAGAAAGGGAAAAGGAAGACATAAAAAAAGCCATTGCCATTAAACAGGAAACCCTAAACCATGTGGATGAAAGAAAGAGGCAGAGCGATGAGCGAATATCTGCCCTTCAGGAGGAGATTGCAAGTCAGCTTTCCTTGAATTCGTGTAACGAAAGACTGAATTCGTTTGACAGGGAATTTAAGGAAGTAAGTAGGCTTTGCGAAGAGGTATCGCAAAAAATTCGGTTCATCGAAGAGGAATCCTCCCTGACAGAATCAAAGACAGCGGATAAAGAAACAGATCTCAGGCAAAAAGAAGCCATCCTGAAAGAAATCGCATTAAAGACAAATGATTTAACAAAAGATATATCTCTGCTACAGGAAATCATCTCCGGGGGTCTCGAAGAGGTCGATGTTAAGGAGCAGACCCTTAAGGCAATGCGGGGTAAGATAGATGCCCTTTCACACAGTCTCTCGGGGCTTGAGGTAGCAAGGGCAGAGCATAAGCTCAGGATAGAAAACCTCAGGGAAAATGCCAGGGCTAACTACGGCGTGTCTTTAGATGACCTTGTGCTTGACCCACCATTGCCCGAAGATGAGGAAAGATTAGAAAGCCTGAGGTCGAAGATTCAGGAGCTTGGCACTGTAAGTATGGGAAGCCTCGATGAATATGAGGAACTGAAAAGCCGATATGAATTTCTGATAAAACAGAAAAACGATATAGAGCAGTCCATTTCGGAGCTCGAGGAGGCTATAGTAAAGATAAACTCTACGACACGAAAAAGGCTGAAGGATGCCTATGATGCACTGAGAGCTAAGTTCGAAGAGATTTTTACCCTTCTTTTTGGAGGCGGAAGGGCAGAGCTTAATCTGACGAATGAAAACAATATTCTTGAGTCCGGCATCGATATAGTTGTTCAGCCACCTGGCAAGAGGCTTCAGAACATAAACCTGCTTTCAGGAGGAGAGAAGGTACTTGCGGCACTGGCACTTCTTTTTGGAAGCTTCCTCATAAAGCCGACCCCGCTTTGTATACTTGACGAAGCAGACTCGGCATTGGACGAAGCCAATACAGAGAAGTTCTCAAAGATGCTCAAGGAGCTTGCAATGGATACCCAGTTCATTGTGATTACGCACAACAAGATAACCATGGAGTCTGCCGACTACATCTACGGCATAACAATGGAAGAGCCCGGCTCATCGAAGGTCATCTCATTGGAGCTTATAGGGGATTAATGCACATATTTTTCGAACCTGCGAAGAACATCTATATGCAATTGCTCCGAAGGGACAATCATGAACTTTACTATATTTTTATCTTCGCTCATGGGGTCAACATACATGGAAGTAGCCGCAAAGTAGGTGTTGAAATTCCTCTTAAGCTCTGGCTCGGCATCGTAAAGGGAGAATAGGATTTCCTCAGAGAAGTGCTGTGTCTTAGACAATCTCTTTCGATTTATCTCTGTATCGGTGCTCAAATCAGCCTCTGTAACGATAATGATAGAGTCGACATAGTTCTTCATGGATGGGTCTTTCAGGATTCCGAGGAAGACCTGACTTAGCTTTCTGATGTTGTCATGTCCTTTTATGCTCGAAAGCAGGGATTTTTCGACGAGTATAAAGTCCTTTGTAACCTTTATGCCCTTGGTTTTTTTATCGCCAAATTCCTTTTCTATGTGCAGGGTTAGATTCTCCGCAAACTGCATCTTTGGTTGTGAGATTGCAAGTGCAGGCTCGAGGAACCTCTGGTTTTTTACTGCTCTGTAATAGAGGACTCCGCTCAGAAGTAAAAGACCGATAAGGGTTATGCCCAGCATAGGCCCGGAAGGAATCAGCTCTCTTATGCGACATGTCTTCATTAAAAATCAGCCTCAAGTAGTTTCAGATTCTTAAATGCAGAATCGAAGTCAGCCTCAGACACTGCCATAGGATGATGTATTGCCTTGTTTCTTAACTTCAGTACCTGCCGAAAAAGGCTTTTCTTATATTGGCTGATGCGGTGAGTGCGCTCAAGATTTTTAAGGCACTCCTGAAGTCCTTGAAATGACTTACCTAATGCCTTCCATGTAAATGTCTTAAGCCTGCTTTCGAGGTGATGCCCTAAAAGAAGAGCCGCCACAACCGTTTCGCCCTTTCTCAGATACTCTACTGCCTGCTCAGCAGAGGCGGGGGTTTTGAAAATCAGGATATTTTCCCGGGATTCGGTCTCTTCTGGAGCTATGCTTTGAATCTTCTGATAGACCTCCAGACACTTGTCAATCTCACCCCTATCAAGATGGGATTCAGCCAGAATAAAGAGGTCACGGACCTCTCTAACTGCTTCTTTCTGCTTTAATGCAAACAGATAGGCACGAAGGATTGCCTCTGTCTTGTCGTCCTTTTTATCGAGGATGTCAAAGTGTCTCAGCCAACGCTTGCCTTTGAGAAAATTATCCTTTGTAAAGCGGAAAAGCTCCTCTAACACCTCTGACTTATTAAGCTTTCCGCTTATGACAATAATGTTTAGCGTTGGGTGGCTCTCGAAAATCCCAGGCAGGGAATCGATACCCTCGTTTAGCTTGTCAAACTGAATGTCCAAGGTCATAAGGTCAAAAGGCTGTGTCTTGAGAAGCTTTAGGGCGTCTTTTATGTTTGATGCCTCGTAAAACTTAAGCTCTTTGTCTTTCTCTTGAAGTGACTTCTCTATCTCGAGCCTCAAAAGCTCTCTATCCTCGAAATCGTCATCTGCTATGAGCACCCTAAACATTTAACGTCTCCTCGACATATGGTAGATGAATTATAATTTCAGTGCCTGAGTTAGGCGCAGTGTGCTCTTTACCCACCCTGATTTTCCCTGCATGAAGCCCAATGACATACTTTGCAAAATAAAGTCCCTCACCCCAGCCACTAATCGAGATACCCTTATAAAAGCATTTATCAGCCTGCAATTCATCCATCCCTATTCCCTCATCCTTGAAAGACAAAGAGACATATCTGCGTCTGCCATCGAAATCCATTCCATAAGACAGTGTAATGCAGGCACGCTCATCCCCGGGCTTTTTGTATTTGATGGCATTGTCTAATAGGTTATCGAAGACTGTTTTTAACAGGGGCTGGGAGGCAAAAATAGTTGAGGGCGCATCTGTCTCTTTCAATTCGATATCGGCAAAGTCGGCATACTGAGATTTCAGTCCTTTCAGCATTTCCTTGAGATTGACCATTGTGAAACTTATCAGGCTTGCTTCTCGCTCATCGGAGATTTTCTTAAAAATATCTATATCGGCAAAAAGCTTACCGAGATTGCCATCGAGTCGCTCCCTGACCACAGGCGAGATGCTATCGAGAAGGTCAATCCTTCTTTTAATCCTTCCTAAGTTATTTTTGAATTCATGGCTGATTGTAGCAGATATGTAACGGATGAACTCTCCTCTCCTGGAGATCTCCTGATTCTTTATGCGGAGCATCCGATTCTCCTCTGCCCTCCTCTGTCTTTGCTGATACACATATGTCAGGTATCCGCTAAATGCCGTAAAGCACATTACCAGCACTAAAAGAGATATCTCTGCCACCCTGCCTGAGGCATCGAGGATTCCCTGCATCAAAGACAGACTCTCTGACAGGGTTGCGGTATAAGGGATTTTATAAAGCCCTTCCCACGGCATAAGATAAGGACTTAGGCTGTCAAATGGAGGGATAAACTTTCTGAAATATGTCATGACCAATAAAAGCCAGACAAACACCATTAAGCAAAACATTAATAAATTCCTGATAACTCCAATAACCTTGTGAGCCATAATTTTATTTTAACCTATTTAAATGCATTAATGCCTTAAAGTCTTAAAGTGGAGGAAGGGAATTTAGAAGTTTGTCTCTGCTTTGATGATTTGTTAAAATAAATGCCTATGAAATCTATCTTCAATAAACCTCTCCTTCACCTCATCCTTATAGCCCTCATTGGCATTCTTTCATACTCAAACACCTTCAATTCGCCCTTTCAGTGGGATGAGGAGTTTTTTATAGCCAAAAACCCTATTATCAAAGACCTCTCTTACTTTCTTGAGCCATCAAAGGCAAAAGGGCTTGAACTTTACCCCGCACTTAAAAGCAGATATATTGGTTACCTCACATTCGCACTAAACTATAAACTTCACGGTCTTGATGTCAGGGGCTATCATATCTTTAATCTTACAATTCACATCCTCAATGCCATGCTTGTGTATTTTCTTGTTGTATTGACTTTCAGGACTCCGTTTCTGTCATTGCGATGCCGAAACATCGGCAGAAGCAATCTCATCGCCCTTTTCTCCGCCCTTGTTTTTGTCTCACATCCTATTCAAACAGAGGCTGTAACATATATATTTCAGAGGCTTGCCTCGCTCTGTGCATTTTTCTATCTTTTTTCGCTTGTGCTTTATATTAAGTGGAGGCTTGCCTCCTACAACCCCCTCCCTCGAGGGGAGGGGGCGAGGGGGAGGGTGATACCTCTATTACTCTACCTTGCCAGCATTCTTTCAGCTATCCTTGCAATGAAGACAAAGGAAAATGCATTTACACTTCCTCTTGTCATTGCCCTTTATGAGTTCTTCTTCTTTAAAGGCTCTTTAGGTAAGAGAGTTCTTTATCTTATTCCCTTACTTCTGACAATGCTTATTATTCCCCTCACTCTTATAGGCATCGATAAGCCTGTTGGAGAGATAATAAGCGGGCTTGGAGATGTCACAGAAGGATATGGAGGAATATCGAGATGGGATTATCTTTTAACCCAGTTCAGAGTTGTGGTTACATATATAAGGCTTTTATTTCTACCGATAAACCAGAACATTGGTTATGATTACCCTATATCCAATTCATTTTTAAATCCACAGGTGTTTTTGTCCTTTCTTTTTCTAATTTTTGTTTTTAGCTCTGCTTTTTATTTTCTTATAAGGTCTAAGTTCTCTCCTGTATTAAGGTTTATTTCCTTTGGAATCTTCTGGTTTTTTATAACCCTTTCAGTTGAGTCCTCCATTATACCAATACCAATGTGGATTAATGAATACAGGGTTTATCTGCCTTCCGTGGGAGTATTTATAGTATTTGTCGTGGGAGCATCCATATTTCTGCAAAAAATTAAAAAACGATATCTGCAAATAGGAGTAGTTTTCTTTTTAGCTATCATAACAGTTTCTCTTTCATATGCCTCATACAGCAGAAACAGCGTATGGACAAGCAAGATAAGCCTCTGGGAGGATACTGTAAGGAAATCTCCCCGGATGGCAACAGCGCATAACATCCTTGCCCTCGCCTACAGTTCCAATGGCTTGGTTGACAAGGCAATAGAGCATTTTCAGAAAGCATTAAGGCTTGAGCCTTTTTTTGCAGATGCATACAATAATCTCGGTATTGAATTTTATAAGAAGGGTTTTGTTAATCAGGCAATAGAGCATTTTCAGAGTGCCTTAAAAGTGAAGCCCGATTTTGAAGAGATACATAATAACCTCGGTAACGCATACTATAAGAAGGGCTTATTCAATCAGGCTATAGAACATTTTCAGTCTGCCTTGAGACTAAAGCCTGATTATTCAGAAGCACATTTTAATCTTGGGCTTCTTTACCTTGACATAGGGGAACAGAGAAAAGCATATGAAGAATTTGAAAAAACATTACAAATAAATCCCAACTTCTATCAAGCCCGAAAATACTTAATGGATATAAATAAAACTAATTCCCCTTATCCTGCAAATTATCCTACAAAGCAGTAGTTTTCACTAATGTCTTAAGACCTTTCAAAACGATTGCCTCCATTGTTATAATAACCTGTGTTTGAAGGGAGGATGTAATGTTAAGGCCAAAAATGGCAATCGTAGTGGTTGCCACGATTGTTGGCATCGGGGGTTATTCGTCCTATGGCATTACCCAGCAAAAAGACACTTCTTATGCAGTAATGTTTCGGGCAGACATCCAGCATACAGGCGTTTATGACACAAATGCCGTGTCATCCTTTGGAGGGCTAAAGTGGCGTTTTAGGGCAAGAGGCGGAGTTCACTCCTCGCCTATCTCAACCGATAGGGCGGTTTATTTTGGAAGTAAGAATGGAAACCTCTATGCAGTTGACATAGGAACTGGTAAGGAGCTCTGGAGGTTTAAGACAGGCGGCGCTATAATCTCCACGCCTGCCATGGCAGATGAAGTGCTCTATTTTGGAAGCAGTGATGGAAACCTTTATGCAGTTGACATAAGGGCTGGTAATGAGCTCTGGAGGTTTAAGGCAGGTGCTCCTGTGATTTCCTCTCCTGCCATTGACAACGGAGTGATTTTTTTTGGGAGTAACAACGGAACATTCTATGCAGTAGACATTAAAACAAAAAGGGAAATCTGGATATTCGAAACAGGAGACGAGGTGAATTCCTCTCCTGCCATAGCTAATGGAATAGTCTACTTTGGCAGCAGCGATGGAAATCTCTATGCAGTTGACATAAAAAGCGGTTTAGAGAAATGGAAGTTCAGGACAAAAGGCCGTGTATGTTCCTCACCTGCTATTTCAGGAGGGGCAGTGTATTTCGGAAGCTGGGATGGAAACCTCTATGCAGTTGATGCAATCACCGGGGCTGAGATATGGAGATTCCAGACAAGGGGCTGGGTGAATTCCTCGCCTGCTATTTCAGGAGGGGCTGTGTATTTCGGAAGCTTCGATAGAACCCTCTATGCAGTGGACATAAGGGCTGGAAAGGAAAGGTGGCGGTTCAGAACGAGGGACTGGGTGAATTCCTCGCCTTCTATAGCCGAAGATATAGTTTACTTTGGAAGCTACGACAGAAACCTCTATGCAGTGGATGTTACAACCGGACAGGAGAAATGGAGATTCAGGACAAGGGGACTCGTGTATTCTTCCCCTCTAATAGCCAATGGGATAGTCTACTTTGGCAGTAATGATGGATTCCTCTATGCAGTTCACTGAGTCCCTCGTTATGCCGTAAGCCATAATGAAGACAGCCTGCACATGCGTCCTGATTATCGCCCTTGCTAATACATCAGCTTTTGCAGGCTCTTCTGCCGAAGAGCTCGAAAACAGGATTTACAATGCATATGGCAAAACCGGCATTAAGATTTTTAGGAACATGGACGGCATTAAGAGTGCACAGGATGTCATGGAAGATGCAGGTTTTTCTGAGTCCGAGATGGCTGAAATGCTCAAGTGGTTCGAGAAAGAAGCAGGCTCGCTCAACCAAAAGGCATTGGCATTTTATAACGGAGGCGATGTCCCTTCCGCAATCCCATACATAGAGACTGCCTTAGAGATAACCTCAAAGGTCTTAGGTAGAAAACACCCTGCAGTGGCAAAGGCACTTAATTTTCTCGCAGAGCTTTATAAACTGACAGAAAGGCATGCAGATGCAGAGCCACTTTATAAATGGGTATTAGAGATAAATGAAGCAAGATACGGCAAAGACCATCCAGCAGTAGCAGCAGGCATCATAAACCTTGCCCTCCTTTATAAATCGATGTCAAGACACTCAGAGGCAGAGCCCCTCCTTTTGAGGGCACTCGATATATGCGAGACTACATATGGCAAAGACCATCAGACAGTCTCTGCAGTCATTACAAACCTTGCACTGCTTTACGACGAAAAAGGTAGGTACCAGGAGGCAGAGCCTCTTTATCTAAGGGCACTCACGATAGATGAAAAGGCATTGGGAGGAGAGCATCCCCAGCTTTTCACTACGCTCAATAACCTTGCCAGCCTTTATTTGTCAACAGGCAGATATGTAGATGCAGAGCCCCTTTATCTAAGGGCAATAAAGATAATGGATAAGGCATTGGGAGGAGAGCATCCCCAGCTTTCAACTACGCTCAATAACCTTGCCAGCCTTTATTTGTCAACAGGCAGATATGTAGATGCAGAGCCCCTTTATCTCAAGGAGATCGGAAGAGCAAAGAGGCAGAGGACTCCTATCTCAAGGCACTGAATATACTCGAGCGAGCATATGGCAGAGAGCATCCCCAGCTTTCAACCACGCTCAATAACCTTGCTCTCCTTTATTACTCAACAGGCAGATATGTAGATGCAGAGCCGCTTTATTTGAGGGCAATCGAGATCGGTGAGCGGACACTCGGCAAAGAGCATCCTGACCTGTCGGTATGGCTAAACAACCTTGCACTCCTTTATGCGGCAACAGGCAGACACGCCGAAAGCCAGAGGCTTTTTAGCCAGGCACTATTGATAGAGGACAAAAAAAGAGAAAATGTCTTTGCCGTTTTATCCGAAAAACAAAAGCTCTCCTACATGAAAAGAACCGAAGACAATATATATGCCTTCATCAGCCATTCAGCCCAGAATAAAGGAGACCCTGAAGTTACGCTGGATGCATGGCTCAGATGGAAGGGCGCTGTTCATGAGGCACAAGGCAGGTATCTGAGTGCACTCATCGAGTCCCCTAATCCTGAGATAAAGCAGAAATTCGCCGAGCTTATCTCTATAAGGCGTATGCTTGCAAAAATAGGATTCTCCGACAAAGGTAACCTAACCTTAGAGGATTATAGAGGAAAGATAGAAAATCTGGAAAAGGAAAAGCAAAGATTAGAGATAGAGCTAAGCAGACTGAGCAAAGACTTTTCCCTCGAAAACCTCTCAGGCAAGGCTGATACAAAAAAAATAGCAGAACTCCTTCCTCTGGATGTCGCATATATAGATTTCGCAAACATATATTTCTATGACTTCCAGAAAAGAAATCGGGGCAAAGAGCATTACCTCGTCTTTATCCTTACAGGAGGAGATAGCATCCATGTGAATCTTATCGACATTGGAGAGTCCGAAAAAATAAACAGTCATATCAATGCCTATTTAAGTGAGATGAAAAGTCCGTTAATCTTTGGAGCACTACCAAACAACGAGATACTAAAGAAAGACTCAAGGGCACTGTATGATGCACTCATAACGCCCATAGCAGGCTACCTCAAAGACAAAAAAAAGCTCTATATCAGCCCAGACAGTAACCTTAGCCTCATGCCATTTGAGGTCTTAACAAGCCCTTCTGGGGAATACCTCATAGAGGATTACCTTATAACATATATAACTGCAGGCAGGGACATCGTCAGGTTCTCCGATACCACCCTTGCCGAGGGGATTGTGCTGATAATGGCAGACCCAGACTTTGACATGGCAGAGGCACTGCCAAAGGCAAAAGGGGTTAAAAAGCCCTTGCCTCTTTTATCTAAAGAGGCATCCACATTAAGATTTCAAAGGCTTCCTGATACAAAGGAGGAGGCAGATGAAATACAAAAGACCCTGAGGACGAGATACACGGTATTTAATTATCAGGACAAAAAGGCAGTCGAGGAAATGCTTTTTGGCAATAAAACTCCACGCATCATTCATCTTGCCACACATGGGTTTTTCCTAAAAGATGTTGAGGTTAAAGAAGACGCACAGAGGCTTGGAATGCTCTCTGAGAGCTGGATTGGAAAAGAACCGCTATCAATAGAAAACCCGATGCTCCGTTCGGGAATAGTCTTTGCAGGAGCTAATACTTCCCTGAAGGAAGGAAAAGACGAGGGCATTGTGAGTGCCGAAAAAATATTAGGCTTGAGGCTCAATGGCACAGAGCTTGTCGTGCTTTCTGCATGCGATACAGGCACAGGGGATGTCAAAAAAGGCGAGGGAGTCTTTGGCTTGAAAAGGGCATTCATACTTGCTGGTGCAAAGACCCTGCTCATGAGCCTCTGGAGTGTTCCAAGTAAAGAGACAAAAGACATAATGATCGAGTTTTACACCTCGATGGCAAAAGGTAAGACAAAGGCCGAGGCACTGAGAGAGGCTAAATTAAATATGCTAAAGGGAGAAAATCCAAATCCATTTTTCTGGGCTCCATTTATACTCGTGGGGAAACCATAAACTTTAATGGGCAAACGAAAACCATATAGCTACATGATTGCAGTAGGAGTAGCAGTCCTTCTCCTCATAAGTTATAACTTATGGGAAGGCATCGAGCTAAAGGCATATGATTTCAGGCTTAGGACACTGGAATCCTTAAGCCTGAGTAAGGACACATACACAGGCAATGTGGTTATAGTTGGCATGGAGGAGGACTCCATGATTAAGGAAAAGCCTCTAATCTTCTGGTATCCTGACATCGGCTTATTCCTCGAGAGGATGAAAGACTATGGCGCCTCTGTCATAGGGATTGACCTCATAGCAGTGCATTCGCTTGGCGAAAAGATAAATTCCGCTTTTGAATCGGTAACCGACGAATCCGACAAACAGCACATAGGCTTTCTCAAAGATTTAGGCGAAAGACTCGATAACTCCCTTCTTAGGAATATCCTTTCAGCCTCAGAGAAGCTCTGCATCATACAGGCAGTGGCAGAGGGAACCGTGCCATACTATTTCCCCTCCATGGCATTCATGAAAAATGTCCATCCTGCCTCTGTTAGACTCACCCCGGATATAGACCATATCATAAGAAGGCAGAGGTTTCCCGAGGAAAACAAGACAGGTCATTTTGCCTATGCCATATACAACGCCATTGGAGGGAAAAAAGACCCAAGCGAGATAATGCTTAATTATTCCCTGAGAAAAAGCATCCCATATTATTCTTTTAAGGATGTTATGGAAGGCAAACTGACGAGGACCCTGTTTTCAGGGAAAACGGTTGTTCTTGGATACATGACCCGATACGAGGATGTTCATTCCACGCCCATTAAAGAGCGGATTTCAGGGACAATGCTGCATGCACTGACAGTCGAGACGATGCTAAGCGGCACATCCCCGAGGAATGTCCCTTTTGGTATCGATGCAGTCATACTCGTTGTCTTAACAGCAATGGGTTTAGCACTATCCTTGAGACTGAGACCTTTTTCAGCCATACTGGGAACACTCATCCTTATGGCAGGGTTTTTTTTGATAAACCTGAGTCTTTTTTATGCAGGCTATAGACTAACTCTTCTGCCTCATATCCTTTCTCCGCTCCTTGTGCTTACATTTATTTACCCATATAGATATATCGTAGAAGAAAGAAGCAGAAAAAAAATATATAAAACCTTCAGCTACTACATAGACAGAAAGGTCATAGATTCCCTCATAGAGAAAGACCCATCGGCACTTCTTAAGGGAGAATACAAGGACATCGCAATACTTTTCATTGACATCAGGGATTTCACCTCCATGTCCCAACAGCAGAAAGCCGAAAATATCGTAAGCCTTCTGAATGTATATTTTGGTAAAATAACCGATATAATCCAGAGACACAGTGGCTTTGTAAATAAGCTGATTGGAGACGGCATGATGGCTTTCTTTGGGACCGAGGAGCCTGTGGCTAATGCCCTCAGGGCATCAGTAGAAATCCTGAAGGAGACCGAGAGGATGAATAACAATGGGCTTACGGCATCCCATATCGGCAACTGGACACTCAACATCGGCATAGGCATTCATTACGGAAGGGTTGTTATGGGTAATATCGGCTCCGAAAAGAAAATGGACTTTACGATAATAGGCGACCCTGTAAACATAGCATCTCGAATAGAGGGGCTTACGAAACAGCTCCAAAGAAAACTGCTCCTGAGTGGCTTTGCATATGAGATGGTTAAAGAAGAATTTAGTTTCAAATACCTCGGAGACTTTACTGTTAAGGGCAGCCAAGAGCCCCTAAGCATATATACGATAGAAGAAATGGGTCATTGACCCAATAAGAGGAGGTTTTAGAAATGAAAAGGATTACTCTAATAGTCGTTTTCCTTCTTATGCCGCTCGTTGCCCATGGCAATGAGAAATTCGGCATGGTCTTTGATATCCAGGGCACTGTGGAGGTAAAGACCTCTGATGGAAGACTCATAAAATTAAGGAAAGACAGGCATGTCCTTTACCCAATAAAAGATGGAGACAGGATTAATGTCATGGCAGGCGGAAGGGTCGTAATAGTGTCCATTAAGGGAAAACAAGGCTATGAAATCCTATCCAACTCATCAGTAGAAATCACCGAAGGCAGGATAAGGACAATCAAAGGGACTGTAAATATAAAAGAAGGCTTTCATGCACCCGAGGAAGGTGCTGGCGGACAAATAGGAGCGGTTGTCTTAAGAAGTTCAATCAAAGAGCCCTGCATAAGGACAGTGTCACCTGTAAATACTTCGATTCTCGACCTGACCCCTGAGCTCGTATGGAGGCTCGACTGTAAGGGTATTAAGAAGGTCTCTGTTAGAATCCTTACTGGGAAAGATGTAATATTCAGCAGAGACACCGAGGTGAATTCCATGAAAGTCCCAGAAGGTATTCTCAAATACGGAGAGACCTACAGGTGGCTTGTGGATGGAGGACCTGTCGGCATATTTGGCGGAACATTCTTAATTCCCGAAGAACAGGAAGTCAAAAACATCAATGAGAAAATAGCCTCCCTAAAGGCAGGCAAAGACCTCTCGGAAAGGCTCTCTTATGTGTTTTACCTTCTCGGCAACGGGCTGAATGAGCATGCAAAATCCGAGATTGAACTTCTCGAAAGGGAGTTTCCTGAAAACGAATATATAAGGGAGCTGAAGAAATAAGATTTGATTGGGAGATACTATCTATGAGGGAACTAAAGATTGCATACTCTCCCTGTCCTAACGATACATTCATATTCTATGGGCTCGTTCATGGACTGATAAAAACAAAAGGGCTCTCTTTTTCCGAGACGCTAATCGATATAGATGCCCTTAACAAGAAGGCATTAAAGGAGGAGTTCGATGTTATAAAGGTCTCATACCACGCATTTGCCTTACTCAGGGACAAATACTGTCTTATACGCTCAGGAGGGGCAATGGGTAGAGGATGTGGCCCACTCGTCGTTGCGAGACATAAATGCTCTATGAAGGATTTACAAGGCAAAAGGATTGCCATACCCGGAAGACTTACAACTGCATACCTTCTCCTTGAGCTTTATGACCCTCGGTTCAAAGGCAATGTATTGGTCATGAGGTTTAACGAGATTATGCCTGAAGTTGAAAGCGGTGAGGTAGATGCAGGGCTTATTATTCACGAGGGAAGATTTACATACAGGCAGTATGGCTTAAAATGCGTCAAAGACCTCGGTACATGGTGGGAGAAAAAAACCGCTCAGGCTTTGCCTCTCGGAGCAATTGCAGTTAGAAGGTCACTCGGTAAAGACCTTATAGGTAAAATACAGTCCCTTATACGGGAAAGCGTTCTTTACTCGCTAAGACATCCCTCGGAGCCAATGAGGTATATAAAAAGGCATTCAGAGGAGCTAAGCGACTCGGTCATTAAGAGGCATATCAGCCTTTATGTAAATGACTACTCGATAGATATAGGAGAGGAAGGCATAAAGGCAGTCAGGGAGATGTTCAGGTTAGCAGGTGAGGCAGGGCTAATAAAAGGGTCACAGGAATTGTCCTTCGATGTGTTATAATAAAAAATTACATCTGAAGGAGACGAAATGAAAAGACTTTTATTTTTAGTGGTTGCGTTTGTGTTTGTGATATCCTGCTCTAAGGGCATGACAGAAAAGTCCACTCAAAAAGGAGGAGATTACCTTGCAAAGGTAAATGACTCTGTTATAACGGATGAGACCCTGAAGAGGGAGATGAATGCCCTGCCGCCTGAGGTCAGAGACTTGTTTCTTCAAGAGGCAGGCATAGAGGGCCTTATAGAGGAACTCATTAAGAAAGAGCTTCTCTATCAGGAGGCAAAGAAAAAAGGGTATGAGAGGTCAGGCGAATTAAAAGACAAGATAGAGAATTTCAAAAAGCTCATGATGATCGAGCTACTGCTTAACGATATGGTCGATAAAAAAGTAACTGTCTCTGAAAATGATGTCAGGGGCTATTACGAAAAGAACAAGGCTGATTTCGTCATGACAACTGGAAAGAAGAAAGAGCCTGTTTCCTTTGACATGGTAAAGGAGATTTTAAGGCAGAGGCTAACTGCCGAAAAACAGAAAAAGGCATTCGAGTCATATTTAAGTTCATTGGAAAATGCATATACGATTCAACGCAACAAGGAGCGGATTTCTAATTTAGTCAACATGCCAAAGCCTAAACCTTAGGGATGATATAGATGCATGAGGAGGCTCCATCGTGCTGGCAGAGTTCCAAAGAGACTTTTTTATGAATGAGCCCCCTATAAAGTTCAAGCTCGTGTTTGCAGGGGTCTTTGAATTCCCTGACTATTCCGGATAAAGGGCAGTGGGATTTCTTTAATCTGAACTCCTTTTCCGTTTCCTCGACCTCTACCATATAGCCTTCCTGATTAAGCATCTCTGCCAATGCAAAGACCCTTGCTCGGAGATTCTTTCTGTCTGGAAGATCCCTTTCTTTTTCCCTTAGGAGCTTTTCCTTCCGCATTTTGAATAACTCATCTACCCCTGTTTTTCCACCCCTGATTCTCAGAAACTTAAGAATATCCGTCAGAAGCTTGTCGTATGAATGGGGCAGGATTTCGGATGCCTTCTCAGTCAGGGTGTATAGGAATTTAGGTCTTCCCCGCCCATGCTTTTTAATTGTATATTTTATAATCCCTTTTCTTTCAAGGGTATTGAGATGCTGTCTGACGCCCATGGATGTCATCTCCATGTGCCTACTTAAGTCATCCACGCTTGCAAAGCCAGCCCTCTTGATTGCCATTATCAGCTTGAGCTTAGTAGAGGTCTCAGTAGGTAAAAACATATGAGAAGGTATCATAATGCGAAGAATTTGTAAAGAAAGTTCTTTAGGAAAGATTCTTTAAGAAATGATAAAATAACCAATAACCTTGAGTATTCATAAAAGGAGGTCTTATGAAGATTTTTATTGACACTGCAAACTTAGATGAGATTAGAAAGGCAAATGACTTAGGAGTCATTGACGGTGTAACGACAAACCCATCGCTTATCTCGAAGGAAGGGAGAGAGCCGATAGAGCTTTTAAGGGAAATCTGCGGGATTGTCGATGGGCCTATAAGTGCCGAGGCAATAAGCATGAAGGCAGATGAGATGACAAAAGAGGCAGAGACTCTTTCTAACATACATAAAAACATAGTAGTAAAAATCCCAATGACAGAGGAAGGCTTAAGGGCAGTTAAAAGGCTTTCAGCCAAGGGGATAAAGACGAATGTAACACTTGTGTTTTCCCCAAGCCAGGCACTCCTTGCCGCAAAGGCAGGTGCAACATATGTAAGCCCGTTTGTCGGAAGGCTCGACGATATAAGCTCTGTTGGAATGGACCTCGTAGCAGACATACTTCAGATATACGAAAATTATGCCTTTGGCACAGAGATCATAGTGGCAAGCATAAGAAACCCGCTTCATGTTGTCGATGCCGCAAAGATAGGAGCACATGTTGCCACAATACCTTATTCCGTCATACTTCATTTGACCAAACATCCACTTACCGACATAGGCATAGAAAGGTTCCTTAAGGACTGGGAAAAGGTTCCAAAGAAATAAATGCACCAGGAAAAGATTACTGCCAAGATAAAAGGCTTAAATTGCCCGGGATGTGCAGAAGACCTGAGGTCAGTGCTCATGGGCTATGATGGGGTCTTGAGGGTTGAAGTTTTCTACGCCGACGATGTCCTCAGCATAGAATACGACTCCGATAAGATTAAAGACAGGCAGATTCTCTCTGCCATAAACGCAATGGGCATTAAGACAAAGCCCTAAGAGGGGATGAGATGTCTCAGAGACCTGCTGATTTGCTCTTTGAGAAAGGCTTAAAAACCCTTAAGGAAGGCAATGTGCCCTCTGCACTCAGTTTTTTTGAAAAATCAGTGAGCCTCGATGAGAATCCCATAAATTCTTCTTATCTTGCCTACTGTATTGCGAGGGAAAGAGGTCAGTTTAAAAAGGCAATCTCCATGTGTAATGAGGCAATAAAAAAAGAGCCTGAAAACTCGGTCATTTACCTTAATCTGGCCAGGGTCTATCTGCTTTCAGACAAAAGAGCAGATGCAATAGAGGCACTGAGAAAGGGGATGAGCTGTGAAAAGAATCAGGAGATTCTAAATGAGCTAAACAGCTTAGGAATAAGAAAACCGCCTATTTTCAGGTTCCTAAACAGAGCAAATCCTGTTAACAAATATCTTGGAGTCGTCTTGAAAAGACTGGGGCTGAGATAAAGGACACTACCGCCTTTTTCTTTTGCCCGGGTATTCTCCCTTTTTTGTCAGAGGACAGCATGCAGGACGAGGAAGGGGCTTTCTATAATCCTTCTCGATTACCTTAAGCAGCTCAGGCACAGAAGGCTCTACAAGGAAATAGCACCTGAGCCTTCCATCCATGTAGTAATCTATGATACCGTGGGTTCTGAGAAGCGTAAGGTGCTGTGATATGTTTGGCTGGGATATGTCTAAAAACTCCTCAAAATCGCTTACGCACTTAACGCCTTTCTTTAGCTCCTCAAGGATTTTAAGCCTTACAGGATGTGCAATCACCCTGAGTGTCTCTGCCCACTGCCTGAATTGCCTCATGTATGCCACCTTTTATACTTGATAGTATTATTATATAAAAATCCTTAAAGGATTATTGGTTAGTAAGCCTTCTTACTGTTGGGAACTGGTTTATATCGGTATGTGGAAGGAAAAGCGAAGCCATGTATTCATCCATGAACCCTCTTGACACGGAAAGCTCCATATAGGTCATTTTCCTTGCTATGTCTTCTGCCTCTTTTCTCATGTCTCCTGAAAGAAGGCACAGGTAGGCGCCTGCAATGGATGTATTTCCTAAGAATGAGAATCTCTCCCTTTCGATGTCAGGTAGCATACCAATGATAATAGCTTTCTCTATATTCAGATAATTTCCAAACCCGCCTGCTATATAGACCTTCTGGATGTCATTGATAGTAAGGTTTACTTCCTTAAGTAAAAGCGAAAGTCCTGCATATATTGCGGCTTTTGCTCTCAGGATGTTTTCGATGTCTGCATGTGTAAGGGTAATCTCTCTGATGGGGTCTTTATAAATGACAAACTCAAGCCCTTCTTCTGTGTGCCTGATTCTTTCGGCAAGGCTCGTATCCAGTTTCAGCCCTCCTTTTTGGTCTATTATGCCTTTCAGGAACATCTCTGATATTGCATCAATCATACCTGAGCCGCAGATGCCTATTGGCACAACATTGCCTATAACGGCTATTTGTGGCTCATAGGTTTCTGGATTTATGGTTACTGCCTCTATTGCACCTTCTGTTGCCCGCATGCCACACTTTATCCCACTTCCCTCAAAGCAAGGTCCTGCCGAGCATGCGGCTGTAAGAAGCCATTCATTATTGCCAACTGCTATCTCTCCATTCGTTCCAATATCCATAAAAAGCGAAATTTCTGGGTTTCTGTGCATCTTTGAGGCTAAAACGCCTGAGACGATGTCTCCGCCAACATAGCTTGCAGGTGCCGGCATCGTATAAACCGGAGCCTGTGGATTAATCTTAAGTCTTGCAGTGCCTGCCTGCCACATGGGAAAGAAATTCAAAGACGGAATATAAGGCTCCTCCCTTATGTATTTAGGGTCAAGCCCCCAGAAAAGATGAGACATTGTAGTGTTGCCTGATATGACTACTGAGTCGATCTCCTGCCTGTTTATGCCATGCCTTTCAACTATTGCATCGAGAAGGTCATTAATATCCTCTAAAACCAGTTCTCTCAACTCCTCGATGCCTCCTCCTTCTACTGCATAGATTATCCTCGTGATGACATCATCCCCATGTCTTATCTGGGAGTTATAAGTAAAGCCAACATCTATAAGTCTTCCGTCAGTGAGATTAATAAGGTAAAGGACTACGGTTGTCGTTCCTATGTCAACTGAAATCCCGTATCTGTCTTTGGACTCGGTGGATGATATAAATATAGCCTCTGAAGCCTCGGAATACGATAGGATTATGTCCCAGCCCGAATCCCGAAGCGTCTTTGAAAGGGATGAGGAAAAGGCGTGTGAGAACCTCATATCCTTTAAGCCCTTTTCCTCGAGTGCCCTCTTTAATCTCTCGAGGTCGCTTATATTGTCCTCTATAGTAGGTTGTGGAAGATCCAGCTCTATTGTCTTTGCGATTGGGCTTACCTCTGTCTTTAGGGATTTAAGAAGCTCAAAAAGGTCTCTTGAGCGGGCTATGGCTATTTTTTCTCCGACAACGAGTCTCGATTCCTCCGGGATTTCCAAAAGCACATCGCTAAGTGGGAATGTCTGACATGCAAGTGTAAGCGACTTCTTTTTTTCAGCCTGTGTAAGCTTTCCATATGATGCTATATCAGCCTTGCCATCGATGAGCTTGACCCTGCATTTGCCGCATGTGCCTTTGCCTCCACATGAAGATACAAGATATATCTCATGCCTTTTAAGGGCATTCAGTATGCTTTCTCCTTTTGACAAAGGAAGGCTTTTGCCTGTTGTCAGTCTGATGTTCATAAGGATTTAATTTTAACACACTTTAAGGAAGGGGGGCAGGCATTTTAGCCTCTTACTGATTTCAAGGTAGCCTCTCAAACTCTCTTTTGAAATGTCCTGAAGTGGCATCGTCAAAAACGCAGAACTCAACAACATCCAGACTGCTATTGGGGTTTTCCTTTAAATACTTATATGACTCGGTAACTAATATCCCTGCACATCTGTCCTTTGGGAAGCCAAAGATTCCCGAGCTTATTGCAGGCATTGAGATGCTCTTAAGACCTTTCTCCGATGCAAGAGAAAGTGTGCTTATGACAGCAGATTTTAGTTTATTGTCCTCGTCTCCTTCGCCCATTCTTGGGCCAACTGCATGTATGACATATCTTGCTTTTAGTTTTCCTCCTGTTGTAATAACTGCAGTGCCAACTGGTGTAAAGCCAATTTTATCGCTTTCTGCCTGTATGATGTCTCCACCTTTTCTAACGATTGCTCCTGCAACTCCACCTCCATGCTGTAGTGAGCTGTTTGCGGCATTTACGATTGCATCTACATCCCTTTCTGTTATATCTGCCTGAATAAGTCTCAAGGTCTTTGTGCCGACCTTATGCTCTGAAATAGTCTTCATGATTTGCCTCTAATAATTCTTAGTTAACATATATTATAGCACTCTACACCTTTTGTTTCATGGTCGGATGTCTTTTCTCCCTTTCCCTTCCTAAGTTTAGTTTATAGGGTAGGGGGGGTGTCTCATAACCCCTTGATTTTTAACGATTCACAAGTTGATTAAGTTGATATTTATCAACCTTACCCCTTTTTCCAGACTCACCTATTCTACAAACCATAGTTAATATGATAACCTATTAAATCCCTTTTGTCAAGAAAAAAATGAACTATGGTTTTCTTTTCCCCTCTCCCCTTGCGGGAGAGGGCGAGGGTGAGGGGTGATTGGACTTTTCTGTTCACCCTCCCCCAACCCCTCCCGTCAAGGGAGGGGATTTTTAGAGAGGTCATTCTGAATCATGCCCTGAACTTGTTTCATGGGTACAATTACCTTAATATGGACACGTGAAGGCATATATAAAAAGGCAAAGAGGCGACGATAGTAAATAAACCTATCCCTTCACAACTCCCATTGGTCTTAATCTCGCAACCTTCCTTGAGATTCCTGCCTTATGGACGACATCTACTACATTGGATACATCCTTATATGCCTCGGACATCTCCTCTGCCAAGGTCTCTCTTCCTGAGGACCTAACGAAAATCCCTCTATCTTCAAGCTCTCTTCTTATAGACCTTCCCTTTGCCTGTCTGATTGCCTGATGCCTTGACATGACCCTTCCTGCGCCATGGCATGTAGAGCCAAAGGTAAGGTGCATTGCTTTTTCTTCACCAGCAAGAACATACGAACACCGACCCATATCACCGGGTATAATGACAGGCTGTCCTGTCTTTTTATAGACAGGAGGCAGTTCAGGATGCCCCGGGGGGAATGCCCTTGTTGCGCCCTTTCTATGGATAATGAGTTTCATCTTTTTTCCTTCTACAGTATGCTCCTCTATTTTTGCAATGTTATGTGCAACATCATAAACCAAAGACATGCCCAGTTCCAGTGGAGACATATTTAGGCTTGTTAGCAGTGCCTGTTTTGTCCAGTGCATGATGCACTGTCTGTTTGCCCATGCATAGTTAGCAGCCGCCCTCATAGAAGAGAGATACTCCTCAGCCTCAGGAGATTCATATGGTGCGCATGCAAGCTCTTTATCAGGAAGCTCTATGCGATATTTTAAGACAGCCCTTTCCATTACCTCGAGAAAATCTGTGCAGACCTGATGCCCAAACCCTCTTGAGCCTGTATGAATCATGACTGTAAACTGGTCTTTGAATAAGCCAAATATACCTGCAGTCTCGTTATCGTATATCTCATCCACATACTGTAGCTCTAAGAAATGATTACCCGAGCCCAGAGTGCCTTGTTGAGCCCTTCCCCGCTCGTATGCCTTCTGGCTTATAAGAGATGGCTCTGCGCCCTCTATAAATCCACCTGATTCTGTTTTTTCTAAGTCAGAGGCATCTCCATAGCCCTGCTCCACAGCCCATTTGGCGCCATAAAGGAGAAGTCTTCTTTCCTCATCAGAACTCAGACGGATTCTGCCTTTTGAGCCGACCCCTGCTGGTATCTCGTTATAAAGGACATCAACGATGTCCTTTACCTTCGGTTCGATCTCCCACTTTCTCAAGTTGCTTCTTAGTAGCCTCACTCCACAGTTTATGTCATAGCCCACTCCTCCTGGAGAGATGATGCCTTCTTTGAGGTCAAATGCAGCAACCCCTCCAATGGCAAACCCATATCCTGTGTGTATATCAGGCATTGCCATAGATGCCATTACTATTCCTGGAAGGGTCGCTACATTTGCCACCTGTGCTATGGACTGTGCCTCCAAGTCTTTCTCTAAAACACTATCTACATAGATTATCCCTTTTACCCTCATGCCCTCTTTGTAAGCCAAAGGAACCTCTAATCTTATGTCATCGAGCCTTCTAAGACCCTCTACCATTTGCACCTCCCTCATATATCGAATATGACATCTACCTGATAGAGACCGCCTTTATCTTCTAAAACAAGGTCATGATATGTTGCGGCTTTTACGAGAAGCCTTTTTTCGTGTCTCAGAGGGTCAAAGTCCTCTCCTTCTACAACTGCATCTATCTTACTTTGGGTAAGCTCATTTATGACAATTCTTTTTCCTATAAAATAATATGTATCGAAATAAAATATAAGCTCATTAAGCCATGCTACGAGAAGTCCTTCGTGACTATAACTTGCAACCGTAACCTTTATGTGTTTTTTGACATCTACTTTATCTATATCGGTTATAAGGCTGTACATCCCCTCTGCGGCTGAGACGAAAACCTCTTTAAGGTCAGAGCCCTTTGCCCTGATTCCAACATCTCCTGAGATATCTAAGACCTCAAACCCCATAGGAAAGCCTAACATGCATAAAGAGGTAGGTCAATAAGGAATAATATTTTTGTGGGCAGGCTTAAGAAACGCCTACGAGCTTAAGTATGTTTTCCAGCTCTGTGAGTTTGAATGGCTTTTTAAGGGTAAAAATTCCCCTTTCATTAAAGTCCCTAATCATCTCATCAGTTATAAAAGCCGAACAAACAACAACCTTCATATTAGTGGGCAATTCACGCACTTTTTTTATAAGGGATGTGCCATTTCCCCCAGGCATCCTCAGGTCGGTAAACAGGAGGTCAACGCCCTTATTGGCAATGATTTTCAAAGCCTCATCAATGCTTGACACTGTCTGAACCCCATAACCAAGCCTTTTCAGAGCCCTTTCTAAGAACCACCTTACGAGCTGTTCATCGTCTACAACTAAAACCTGCATATAACCCCTTATAGCACCTTGTAGTAACTTTGTAAATATATGCAAAAATCGTGCTAAGTATCACCCTTTTCAGGAAGGAAACCAAATTTCTGCATCCTATATCTTAAGGTATCCCTTGTAAGGTTCAAGAGTCTTGCAGCTTTTGTCTGATTGCCCCTCGTTGAATCCAGTGCCTGTCTTATAAGTTCTTTTTCGACCTCTTCTATGTCTATGCCTCTCGGTGGAATACGGATATTAATGGTTTTTGCGGTTTGTATTGCCTGTGTCTTATAGGTAAGCTCTACTGGCAGGTGGTCGGGAAGGATATAGTCTTCTGACTCTAATATCATTACCCTTTCTATGACATTTTTAAGCTCCCTGACATTCCCAGGCCATGAATACTCAAGAAAGCACTTCTCTGTCTCTTTCGAAAGGCCCTTGAAGTTTTTCTTAAATTCCCTATTAAGCTCATGGATAAAGTATTTAGCCAGAATCAATATATCTTCTTTTCTTTCCCTGAGAGGTGGCATAACGAGGGGGATAACCTTTAGCCTGTAGTAGAGGTCTTCTCTGAAGTTTCCCTTTCTAACATCCTCGGCAATGTCCTTGTTCGTTGCGGCTATAATCCTTATGTCAACCTCTATATCCTTTGTGCCTCCGATGTGCTTGAAGACCTTGCTTTCTATCACCTTAAGGAGTTTTGCCTGTGTATTTGGCTTCATATCGCCTATCTCGTCGAGATATATGGTTCCTCCATCTGCAAGCTCGAAGAGTCCCTGCTTCATTGTCTTTGCATCTGTGAATGCACCTTTTTCGTGTCCAAAAAGCTCTGACTCTATAAGGGTCTCTGGCAATGCAGTGCAGTTTATCTCCATAAATGGCTTGTCAGCCCTTTTACTCTGATAGTGGATGACTTTTGCGGTGAGGTCCTTCCCTGTACCAGATTCTCCCTGAAGAAGAATTGTCGTTGCATCAGATTTTGCTATCTTTGTTATCATCTCGAAAACCCTTTTTATTTCCTCGGACTTTCCGACTATGCTGTCAATGCCGTATCTTGCCGAAAGATGAGACCGAAACTGAAAGACCTCTTTTCTCAGGGAGACCGTCTCGAGGGCTTTCTGAACTAAAATCTTCAGTTTATCCATATTAAAGGGTTTCTCCAGAAAGTCGTATGCCCCCAGTTTTATCGTCTTAACAGCAGTCTGTATGTCCCCGAATGCAGTAATCATTACAACGAGGGCATCTCCTCTTATCTCCTTTATGCCTTCAAGGACAGTTATACCGGAGACATCTGGAAGGTGGATGTCGAGGAATGTAATATCAGGCATCTCTTCCCTGAAGGCTGCAAGCCCCTCGAGCCCTTTCTCGGCAGTGAATACAGTGTAGCCTTCTTTTGTGAAGTTTTGCTCTAAAGACCACCTTAAAAGTTTCTCGTCGTCAATAACGAGTATTTTTGCCTCAGACATCTTTAACACCCAGAGGGAGTATAACACGGAAATTAGAGCCACCCCCGACCCTGCTTTCAAGCTCTATTCTTCCACCATGTTTTTCGACGATATTCTTGCTTATAGCCAGACCCAATCCTGTGCCCATATGCCTTGTAGTAAAAAATGGCTTAAAGACATTCTTTATATTTTCCTCTGTGATGCCATGCCCTGTGTCAGAGATAGATATCTCTGCCTCTTTAGTTTCCTCCCTAAGGTAAGTCGCAATAGTTATAGAGCCTTCTTCTAACATCGAATGTAGGGCATTGAGCATGATATTTAAGAATACCTGTTGCATCTGTTCGGGGTCAATATAGACCTCTTTTATATCTTGCATTACGACAGTATTGATATCGACATTCTGTTTTTTTGCCTGTGCACCGAGGAGCCTCACTGCCCGCTCGATTACAGGCATGATATGGGTTTTTATGCGGTAGGGCTCAGGAGGCTTTGCGAAATTAAGGAGGTCCCTTACTGCCTTATCCAGCCGCTCTATCTCGGTCAGCACCTCGTTTATTATAGTCTTTCGAGGGTCCTCCTCGGAGAAATCCTCTGCAAATACCTGAATAGCTCCGCTTATCCCTGCAAGTGGGTTTTTTATCTCATGGGCAATGGCAGATGCAAGCTCTCCTATGGTTGCCATTTTTTCCACCCTCTGCATCGACTCTATGTGGCATTTATCTGCATCCTGTCTTACACGGCTCATCTCGTCGAGCATAAAATTCAGGCTTCCGGCAAGTCTTCCTACCTCGTCTTTTCTCTCCTCAACAAATCGGGTGCTGATGTCTCCTCCTTCAATCCGTTTTATAGAGCTTATTATATTTTCGATAGGCCTCGTTACAAAAAATGCCGTGATTAACGAAAGGCAAACAGGAATAATAACGAGCACTCCTAAAAATGTAAGGATAATCGTTTCTAAGTTCCTGCTTTTACTTTTCTCAATGATAAATTCCACATCCAAAATGCCCATCATCTCCTTATCAATGCCATGACACCTCTTGCATGGCATTTCATTGAATATGGGCACCTTCATGCTGTATATAAGCCTGCCTGCTTGCTCATAAGAGTTTAGCTCCGGCTGGGAAATGCCTACTTTCTCGGCAGAAAGCTGAACATCTATCTCTGAGGGCTGAGTTGAGCATGCGATAGTGCCATCTGCCTTAAAAAGCCTGACTGCATTTATCTCCGGAACACTAAATGTCCTGAAGAAACCCTTGAACTCCGTGCCTTTGCCCTCAAGCATCATGCTTATCAGAGCATTTTTCACAATCCTTGTTATAAGGGATACCTTTTCGGTGTTTTCCGCAGATATTCTTTCATTTTCGGAGTCGAGGGTCTTATATGCCAGCACGCATGCCATAGCTATCAGAATGGTAGTTACCGTTAGAATATATTTACTTTTAATGCTCAGACTTTTCTCCTATCCCCTGCTTCAGTGGGCGCATGCCATTTCGCTTTTTATTCTATTGCTCCATATGCATGAAGCCCGCTAAGAAGCATATTTACTCCAAGGTAAGTGAATATTACTATTGCAAACCCTAAGACTGCCACAACGGATATCTTATGTCCCCTCCAGCCCCTCAAAAGTCTTGCATGGAGGAAAAATGTATAAACGAGCCATGTTATAAGCGACCATGTCTCTTTTGGATCCCAGCTCCAGTAAACTCCCCATGCCTGGTCAGCCCATATAGCACCAAAGATGAGCCCACCTAAGGTAAATATAGGAAACCCAATGGTTATGCTTTTATATGTAATCTCATCTAAAGTCTCGGATGAAATATTGAAGCCTGAGATTATTTTTTTTAAGACCTCTCCGTATCTCCAGACTGCATATAAGAGTGCAACTGCCATTGCATAGCTAACCACCGAAATGGCTGGAGAATGGCTGAGGAATGTTGCCTTGAGCACACTGCTTTCACCCTTAGAGATAGCCGAACCCATTACCTTGAATTTAAGGAAATCCAGTCCCATTGCCGAAAGTATGGCTATGAAGAGCCCTGAGGTCAATGTCCAGAAAAGGTAATATCCCTTATCGAGGATTAAATACTTAATGAGAACAAGGCACACAAAAAACATCAAGCCAACAACTCCCATTGCAGTGCCTTTGAATGCACCTGCCTCTATCTGAGTGCCAAGCTGTTTCATCATAGCGGCTTCCTCAGCCTTTATGAGCTGAAACTTAACGAGCTGGATAAATATGAATATAGCTGATATGCTGACTAATGACAGTCCAATGGTGGTTAATATACTCTTAAATATACTGCCACTGTCTTTCTTTAGAAATATCCTTCTTGTAATATCTATATTCAATTTTATGTCCACTGCCAAGACAAAACCGAAACTAATTATCCAGAGAAGCACTGTCTCGGGGCTTTGTGTAGTTATGCCAAAGAGAAGGGCAAAAATGACAAGTATAGCCCAGAAAGCAGTCTTTTTCTCCTGCCTTTCTGTGTTGACCGAAAGAAACATAAGAGCTGTTACGAATGAAAGGGCAAAGCAGGCATAAGATATAAAGCTCATGAGCACATGAACTAAAAGCCAGTTAGACTTAAGAGCTGGCACGAGAGGGCTTATCTCCTTTGACATTCCTGATAGGTTGATAAATGCTAAGGCAAGCCCTGCAACAGGCGTTACGAATGCTCCAAATGAGCGGTTTTTGTATTTAAACTCCACTATAAGATACCCAAGAATCAGGCACCATACAAAAAATATGAGGGACTCATAAAGATTGGTAAGAGGTGCGGACCTCAGAATGTCCTCGAACAAGCCCTCTTTCTGCCCAAGCCTTGCATTAAGGTCATAGAACTCTGCCCAGCGTGAAATCAGGGCTATGCTCTGGGAGATGAAGCCTGCTATGGTGACTGAAGTGGCGGCACGGCCTACATTCTGGTTTTTGAAGGCTATATAAGTTATATAGGTCATCATTGCAACGATATAAGCCACAGTTGAAAATCCAAAGAAAAACGAGCTATCCATTATTTACCCCCTTCCCGCAAAACAGACTCTATTTTATCAATCCTTCTTTCGAGTGATGGACGATTTTTATTGACAGATGCGGCAATATCAGCCTTTGTATTGCCTTTTTCCTGAGTGAGCCTTAGCCAGAGCTTTCTATGACTCATAAAGAAAGCTACATAAAGGCCTATGCTCATTATAATACAGCCTAAGTAAACCATCCAGACACCAGGGTCTTGCCTGACCTGTAGCCCTGTATACTGAGCACCCCAGATGTCAATAAGCTCGATTGCATGACCTCCTTTAATGAGCCATGTATCTGGACGCCTTTTAAAGGACCACTGCATATATGTATCTTTGCCATCTTTGATTTTTAAAAGAGCCGCTGGGTTTTGCATCATCTCCGCATATGTAAATGCCCTTCCAGTTGCATCCATACTGAGGGCAGGGCTAAAGTCCATAACCTCTACCTCTATGTTAGTGTTAGGAATGGAAAACTTATCTGCTTGATGTAGACTAAGGGTCTCTGATAAGCCTGCGGCTGATGTAACCTTGAACTTAAATTGCATATTAAGTAGGTTATCCATTGCACCATAACTTGACTGATAGAAACTGACACCTTTGTATTTAAGCGGGTCATTTACGGTTATCCATTTCTTTACTACTTCCTTCCCTCCATCGATGATGGTGAGAAGGCTTTTAAACTCCTTGGGCATATCCGAGTTGCCATAAAACTCCACATCGAAGTCCTCACATCTTACGGCAAAATCGAGGGGCATTATGCCAACCCTCTTCATCCTCGTCCTTAGATGTTCCTCTGAAACTCTTAGTTTTTGTGAAGCCTGGGATATGCTTCCATTGGATGCCTCCATTGCGGTAAGTATGGTGTTTCTCTCCTTTATCTCTATTTCACTAAGAGAAGTCCTTACATAGGCAACCGCACTGTCAGTGCCCTCAGGAAGGTTCAGTCCGCCCTTAAAGCCAAAGTATACTCCGATAACTGCACCAATAAATATCAGGAGTACGCTTAAGTGGGTTATATAGACTCCAAGCCTGCTGAACTTACCTTTCTCTGTATAAATCTGATAGCCATGAGCCTCTTTTGACTCTGAGAAATTAAATCCGGCTGACTTAAAAGCCTTCACTACCTTATCCTTAGCCTTTTCAAGATTACCCTTGATTGTAAGAGCCCGTCTTATTTGTGCGCTTTTGAAATGTTCCTCCTCAAGCGGTCTCTGAGGCTCTCTAACAGTCTTCCAGATTCTTGGAAACCTATCGAGAGAACATATGAGGATATTTGCCGAGAAAAGCCCAAGCAGTGCTACAAACCACCATGAGTGATACATGTCCATAAAGCCGAGAGTCTCAAAAACCCTATAAAGGGTCGGTGCAAGGAATTTGCCAAAGAGCTTCTCTATGACCAGTATGTTTTTCTCAAAAGGTGCCTGCTGCTCGATAATTGTTCCAACAATGGATGTCAGTGCAATGAGAGCAAACAGGACAACTGCCAGTTTAACGGATGCAAGAAAATCCCATATGCGGTCTAAAACCGTTTTTGACTTTTTTTCCACTTTTCCTCCAATGAACTTATTATTATAATACTTTTCATAGCATAATATACAAGCCTGCGCATTGTTAGAATATTTACCACTGTCCCGCCAAAATGATAATGTCCTATTGAGAGGCTATAATTTTCCTTATAGGACATTTCTAAATTGACTTGAAAATGCAGCAAAAATCTCTGAATAAGTTCAGATACATGTGAGACTGAAATGTTGTATAAAAAGTTATTTTATTTTTTATTTTCCCACCCACCCGCCCAATTTTTAAGGTATGGGGGCTTTGCCCCCATGCCCCCGGAAAAGAATCTTCTTTACAGAATAGGGGATAAGGGGACTTTGTCCCCTTATAAAAAATAATTCCCCTCCCTTGATGGGAGGGGATAAAGGGGAGGGTGGAATTGTCAGTGAGAAAAACAATTAACTTGTCTCATATGTGTTGAACCCATACAAGGTCTTGATAGGAAGGAGGTGGCGAATTAATATAATGCAACTGTCCCGATGCTTCGGGATTCCTACTTCAATGAAGGGAAGGGACAACATACCCTCAGGATTAAGGTCATTCTGGCTTGTTCAGTATCTTTATTTTTATTTAGAGAGTGCTTCCTCATATCTGCCGAGTGTAGAGAGCGTAGTTCCTTTGTTATCCCATATATCTGCATTATTCGGGGTTAGCTGTAAAGTGATCAGAAATTGTTCTATCGCCTTATCATATAAACCTTTAGCAACATAAGCAAAACCAAGATTGTTATGCCCTATTGCTTTGTAAGGGCTTTTCCTTACCACATCTTCCCATAAACTTATTGAGCTTTTCCACACAGTATTTCGTGCATATGTAACAGATGAAAGTGCAAGGGAAATAAGAATTAAAAATGCTCCTATGACTTTCTGCGTCTTCTTATTCTTAAGCCTTCCTATAAATAGAAATGCCCCTGTCACTATGGCAGTAAACACTCCTATTGACGGCAGATAAACCCTGTATTCGTTTATCACCATTGGTATCGGTATGATAGATGACTCAACAGAAAGGGTTATGAAGAACCAGAGGATTCCAAAGGAGATAAACCTTAATATTGGAGAAAACTTAGACCTTATAAGAAAATAAAAAGCAGAGCCAAAAACAAAGATTAGAAAAAGAAAAGACAAAAATACCTGTGGATTTAAAAATGAATTGAATACAGGGTAGTCATAATCTATATTCTGGTTTACAGGCAAAAACAAAAGCCTTAAGTATGTTACGACCACTCTGAATTGGGTTAAAAGATATGTTTTCTTTGCGGTATCCTCATAACCACCTACTATAGTAGTTATATCTCCTATTATCTCTCCAACAGGCTTATCAATGCCTATAAGAGTAAGAGGGATTATAAGCATTGTAAGAAGGCTAAGATAGCTGAAAGAATGCTGGCAAGGTAGAGTAGTAGAGGTATCACCCTCCCCCTAACCCCCTCCCCTCGAGGGAGGGGGAAAGCAAGCCTCCATTTTATATAAAGAACAATTGAAAGAAGATAGAAAAATGCACAAAGAGAGGCAAGCCTCTGAAATATATATGTAACTGCCTCTGTTTGAATGGGATGTGAGACAAAGAGAAGGGCGGAGAAAAGGGCAATGAGATTGCTTCGGGACTCTGTCCCTCGCAATGACAGATAAGGCGTCCTGAAAGTCAATACAACAAGAAAATACACAAGCAAGGCATTAAGGATATGAATTGTAAGGTTTACAATATGATAGCCCCTGACATCAGTGCCGTGAAGTTTATAGTTTAGTGCGAATGTGAGATAACCAATATATCTGCTTTTAAAGGCACCATAATATTCAAATCCCTTTGCCTTTGATGGCTCAAGGAAATATGAAAGGTCTTTTACAATAGGATTTTGTGCTATAAGAAAGTCTTCATCCCACTGAAAAGGCGAATTGAATGTATTTGAGTATGAAAGAATGCCTAAGAGGGCTATGAGGATAAGATGAACTGTAGGCTTGTTGGAGATAGATTTCACACATTTATTTTAACACATAAAGATTGAGCGGGGGATGGCAGGCAATGAAAACCATAGTTCATTTTTCCCTTGACAAATAGGGTTTAATGTGTTATTATCTAACTATAGTTTATAGGGGGTTGGGTATGAAAAGAGAGGAAGTAAGGATGGTGATTTGGTTCAATAGTGAAGCAAAATTGAAGCAGGAATCATTTAAAATCAAGGGGTTATGAGGCACCCCCCCTACCCTATAAACTAAAGCAAAAACATTAGACCCTGAATCGAGTTCAGGGTGACGGTTAGGGTTCAGGGTGACAGGATTGAAGGAGGTAGAATGAAAAGAGGACAAGGCACACATGAGGCAAAGA
>JACQZC010000037.1 GCA_016207905.1 Nitrospirota bacterium
TGTCTTTATGATTGGCAACGAATGCCCTGTGTGTAAGTGAATCTATTGCAATGCCTTCAGGTGATTTGCCAACTGGTATGACTGCGATTACCCGATAGGTATTCATGTCTATGAGGGAGACTATGTTGTCATGGCTATTTCAGATGACTGCCAAATTAAGTGCTTTATCTATGGAGACTCCTTTTGGAGCTTTGCCAACAGGAATTGTCGAGATGACTTTCTGTGTGCTCATGTCTATGACTGAGACAGAATCAGACATCTCGTTTGGGATTACTGAAATATCAGTAGAGGGGTTTATGGCAATGCTTTTTGGGTTTAACTCAAGAGGGATGGATGAAAGCAAAAAAACAGACAGGAGTATTAAGGCAGGATACATTGGCCATCGCCTTTTAGTAAGTTTCATATTTACCCCTTCATCTCGGTCATATCATCCACATGTGCGGTTGCCTTATTACGGAATAAGGCAATGATTATTGCAAGGCCAATTGCGGCCTCTGCAGCGGCAACCGTAATCACAAAGAAACTCAGAATCTGGCCACGGAGGTCATGAAGGTGTGTGCCGAATGAGACCAAGCTCATGTTTACGGCATTCAGCATCAACTCGATAGATATGAACATGATTATTATGTTTCTTCTTGCGAGAAAGCCAAAGACCCCTATTCCAAAAACAACCGTCGAAAGCCATATATACCATTCTAATGGGACCATAAACACCTCATGATTTAAGTCTTTTCTTTGCAAGAACGATTGCGCCCACTATTGCCACAAGAAGCACCACGGATGCTATCTCAAACGGAAACAGATACTCTGTATAAAGCACCTCTGCCAATACCTTCGTAGGGGTCTCGCTCTTAAGAAGCTCGGGGCTAAAGATTCCTTTAGTGCCTGTTGAAATGGATTTCAGGGTTGTCAGCACTGTCCCTAAGAGCGCAACTGCAAGCAGAAGCCCCAGCGGCCATAAGCCAATGTATCTTCGCTCGATTACCTCCTCTTTGAGGTTTAACATCAGCACGACAAAGAGGAAAAGCACAAGTATGGCTCCTGCATAAACGATTACCTGTATTGCGGCAAGGAACTCTGCATTCAGGGTTAGGTAAAGCCCTGCTATATGGAAGAAAAGAAGGAGCATGAAGACTATGCTATGAACAGGGTTTTTCCTCGTTATAACTGTAACCGAAAGCGCAATTATAGCAATCGCAAGGTAGATAAAAATTGCCTGTGATGCCATTTAACCCTCTTTCTTTCTAAATACAGGCTGGCCCTCGTATTCCCTGTAATCGTTAAGAGTGGGATGCCAGAATTTTTCGAAGTACTGCTTGCCCTTTTCGCCTGCCATATATTTATTCCAGTTGGAAATCAGCTTTTCCTTTGTCATATAGAGTGCCTCTTTCGAATAGTCCGAATACTCAAAATGCTCTGTGAGGACAATTGCACCAACAGGACATGCCTCAACGCAGAAGGCACAGTAAATGCACCTCAAGATTTCAATCTCGTATTTTTCAGGAACCTTTCTGCCATCCTCGCCTTCTTTTGTGTAGATGTAGATACACTTTGAGGGACATACTGCGGCACAGAGACCACATGCAATACATTTTTCTTTTCCAGTAGATGGCTCTATAGCGAATGCATGGAGTCCCCTAAAGCCTGGAAAAGCAGGCCTTTTCTCCTCAGGGTATTGTCTTGTAACTGCATGTGTGAGCATGGACTTAAATGTCAGTGCCATGCCCTTAAGGATTTCCGTGAAGAATACTGTCTTTACAATCTCTTTGAATTTCATATCAACCCCTCATAACCTTTATAAAGCCTGTGATGACGATATTTAAAAGTGCAAGCGGTATCAGGACCTTCCACCCTATAGCCATAAGCTGGTCATACCTGTATCTTGGGACCGTTGCCCTTATCCAGTAGTAAAAGAATATGAGGACATAAACCTTTACTGCAAACCATGCAAACGGAATATACGGAATCTCAAATGGTCCGTTCCAGCCTCCAAGAAAGCATACAGTTGCAATCGAGGACATTATAATCATTCCGATATATTCTGCGGCATAAAACAAGGCAAACCTCATGCCTGAGTATTCCACGAAATAGCCTGCAACAATCTCGCTTTCAGCCTCGGGAAGGTCAAATGGGGTCCTGTTTGTCTCAGCCACTGCGGAAACCAAGAAAACAAAGAAACCCAGAAACTGAGGGATAAGATACATCTTAAGTGGATATGCGCTCTGAGCCTTTACTATGTCTGAGAGGTTAAGACTGCCTGCCATCATCATAACGCCGACGAGGCTTAACCCCATGGCTATCTCATAGCTTATTACCTGTGCCGATGACCTTAGCCCGCCTAAGAAGGAATACTTCGAGTTGGATGACCAGCCTGCAAGCACTATACCATATGCTCCTAAGGAGGACATTGCAAATATAAAAAGAAGTCCTATGTTGATGTTAGCGATTGCAAAACCCTCAAAAAAGGGTATCACTGCAAGCGAAGACATGGTCGCAAAAACAGCTATTACAGGTGCAATGTAAAATATCGGCTTGTCTGCCTGAGCAGGGATTATGTCCTCCTTAAAGAAGAGCTTTACGAAATCCGCTATTGGCTGAAGAATGCCATGAGGGCCAACCCTCATAGGTCCCAATCTTACCTGCATATGGCCTATAGCTTTTCTTTCAAAATATGTGGCATAGGCAACATGAGCCATTACAATCCCTACTACGATGGCTATTTTAATAACGATAAAAACTATATTTATCAGGACATCTAAGCCTTGCTTTGAAAACAGTGAAACACCAAACGAAAAAATCGCTCTCAAAATCTCTTCCACTACTTATCCTTTCTCTATCGAGACTATAGTCTTTTGGATTTGAGGCGTTCTGGTAATAGGGTCAAGGCTATAGCCAACAAGGCTCAGTGCACCCTTAGCCTCGAAGTTATTGCTCAAAAGCACTATGTTTTCATCTAATGACCTATCTGTCTTGACCTTAAGCTTGATAGCCCCTTTGTCAGACGATACCTTTGCTATGTCACCATCTTTTAGTTTAAACCTCGATGCAGTTTTAGGGTTTACTCTGATGACTGCCTCTGGATAAATACTAAGAAGTGCAGGGGATTTCCTTGTCAAGGTGCCTGAATGAAACAAGGGCTTTTCGAGCATCAGGCAAATGTCACCATTGGATTTTTCGTATAGCGAGGTCAGTTCTATATTTAACTCAGGCAGTTCAGGTTCAACGGGCTTCCCTTTATATGGCCAGACATTAAAGCCTTTTTCTATGTCCTTATAAGAAAGCCCTGCATGAAGCGGAGAGACCTCTGATATTTCTTTCATAATGTTTTCGGCTGAGCTGTATGGCATTTTTAATCCCAATCTTTTGCCGACCTCCGAGATTATCATCCAGTCCTCCATTCCATTACGATGAACCGTTTTTCTGAGGAGCTGAATTCTTCTTTCTAAGTTCGTATATGTGCCATCCTTTTCTGCCCAGCTTAAGGCAGGAAGGACAACATCTGCCATCTGTGCGGTCTCTGACATAAAAATATCCTGAACAACAAGGAATTCTAATTTAGATAAGGCATTTTTAACATAACTACTGTCAGGGAGGTTAAATGCAGGGTTTTCTCCCATAACATACATTGCCTTTATACTGCCCTTGTCTACTGCCTCAATCATCTCCATAAGGGATAGCCCTTTGTCCAATGGAACTTTTATGTCCCAGACATCTTCGCATTTTCTTTTCAGGTCTTTCATTTCAATGGGAATTCCGCCTGGAAGTGCATCCGGGAGACAACCCATGTCAAGAGTTCCATTTTCATTTGGCCTCTCTGACATAAGGTAGAGCTTTGCATTTGTAAGGTAGGAGATAGAGGCAAGCATAAAGATATCCGTGCTCCTTTGCATGGCATCCCTGCCTACCACAATAGCAGGCGATTCCGCACGGCTTAGACTAACTATTACAGCATCGAGGGAATCTTTTTTAATTTTACACTGATTAATCAGCTCATTGATTGAGACATTAAAATCTTTTAGCTTTGCCTCGAGAAAGGGGTTTTTGCCTGGAAGCCCTTTTTCTTTAATGAGAATGCTGAGGATACCAGATAGCAAGAGGGTTTCTGTATATGGGACTGGTGTAAGGTTTACTGTGTTGTATCTTTTTAAGCCAGGGATATGTCCAATTGTGAGCACTTTTGAGCCTTTTCTAAATGCCTCTCTTACCTGAATACCGAGCACAGGGTTTATCTGGGTCGGGTCTCCACCTGCCACGAATATGGCATCTGAGTTTGTAACGCCGGATATGACATTTGCAGTTACACCTGAGCCCAAAAGCCTCTCTATAAGCCTTCTACTGCCTGCAAGTGCCATCCTCGAAGTGGAATCTATATTGTTACTTCCAAGACCTCTTAAGAGTTTCTGGAATACATAGTTTTCCTCATTCGTGCACCTTCCTGATGCAATCCCTGAGATAGCGCTGCCTTGAGCAGAATCCTTTATATTCCCAAGCCTTTTTGCGGTCATGGTCAATGCCTCATCCCATGAGACAGGCACATGATGTCCGTTTTTCTTTATAAGCGGGCTTGTGAGCCTTTCATGGTGGCTCACATATTCGTAACCGAATCTTCCGCGATTGCACAGGATGCCTTTGTTTGTGCCTAGTCCAACCTTTGGCACTACCCTCTTTATCTCCTGGTCTCTTACTTGAACAATCAAAGAGCATCCAACCCCGCAGAATGGGCATATGGTTTGCACCTCGTCTGTCAACTGCCATGGCCTATAGGAATATCTATGGAGCCTTGACATAAGGGCGCCAACAGGACATACGGTAAGACAGTTTCCACAGTATTCGCAGTCAAATCTTTTGCCTGAAAGGGGCTCCATGGTAGAGTGATTCCCCCGATTTATAATGGCAATGGCAGAGGCTCCCTGAACACCATCGCACATCCTTACGCACCGGGTGCACATTATGCACCTTTCGGGGTTTCTTACGATTATTGGGTCTTCAAGACCCTCGGGGTGTTTTATCTTTGTTTCCCTGAACCTTCCTGCGGTTGCGCCATACTGCACAACATAGTCCTGTAGCTTACACTCTCCTGCCTTATCGCATACAGGACAGTCGAGAGGATGGTTTATTAGGATGAACTCTAAGACGGATTTCCTTGCCTTCGATATTGTCTCTGACTCTGTCCTTATAACCATTCCGTCAGTCACATACAGTGTACATGCAGTCTGAAGCTTTGGCATCCTTTCTACTTCGACAAGGCACATCCTACAGCCGCCCCATTGCTCAAGCAGGGAATGATGGCAGAAATGGGGTATCTTTATTCCGTTTGCCTTTGCGGCATCGAGAATGGTTATGGGTTTCTCAAGTTGAATCTCTTTGCCGTTAATAGTAATTTTAATCATCTATTATAGTGCCACTGAGTTTCACTCCTTGGGATTTTGACCCTCATTTATACACCACTCTTTATAAAGTTGTCAACCTAAAACTTTAGGGCTGACTTTGCAGGAATAACACCTGAATTTTAGTCGAATTTTTTTCTCATCGCCTTCTCTACATTTTCAGGCACAAGGCCCTTCACAGAGCCTCCAAATGAGGCAACCTCTTTTACTATCGTAGAGGTCAGAAATGAGTATTCCTCAGAGGGCATCATGAATACGGTCTCTATGTTTGAATCGAGCTTTCTGTTCATAAGTGCCATCTGAAGCTCGTATTCAAAGTCAGAGACTGCCCTTAGCCCCCTGATGATTGCAATGCCTTTCTTAAGGCTTACATATTCAACGAGGAGACCGTCAAATGCCTCAACCCTGACATTTTTACAGGTTCTGACTGCCTCCCTTATAAGCTCGACCCTTTCCTCTACTGTAAAAAGGGGCTTCTTTTTAGGGTGGGGTGCAATTGCTATAATCACCTCGTCAAATATCCTCAAGCATCTTTTCACAAGGTCAAGATGCCCGTTTGTTATTGGGTCAAATGTTCCGGGATAAATAGCTATTTTTTTCATTTAACCACCTTATAAAGCGTAAGTGCTGTATCACCATACCTGTATGTCTTTTTCTTTGTCAATACCCCGGTCTTATCAGGCAGGGTTTTCTTCGAGGGATGCTCTGCCATTATAATTGCATCCTTACCAATGAGGTCTCCTTCTGAAAGAAGGGGAAGTATGTTTTCAAGCTCCTCCGAATAATAAGGAGGGTCAAGAAAGATTATATCTGCCTTAAGTTCTTCTTTAATGGCGGATTTGACAAAAGAAGATACCTTTTTATTAATAATGTTTGCCCTTGCCCTACAGCCACAGCCCTCGAGGGTTTTCTTTAGAGCGTCAACTGCCTTTTTATTTGACTCGACAAAAAACACACGCAGGGCGCCTCTACTCATTGCCTCTATCCCAACTGCGCCTGTTCCTGCATAGAGGTCAATAAATATAGAGTCTTGTATCCTTTCCCCAAGTATGTTAAATAAAGATTCCCTGACCTTTCCTGCAGTAGGCCTTAGGTCGGTTTTAGCTAAGAGCCTTCTTCCTTTTAAGGTGCCTGCCGAAATCCTCAAAGCCCCTTTATCTTTACCTTTCTTTCTTTAATCTCGAGCCTTCCCTTTTCATATAATCTGATTGCCTCGGGGTATATCTTATGCTCTTCTTTTAGTATCCTTTCTGAGAGGCTTTCTTCCGTGTCATCTGGCATCACAGGGACAGATGCCTGTATTATTATCGGTCCTGTGTCCATCCCTTCATCAACGAAATGCACTGTACAGCCTGAGACCTTCACTCCGTAGTCCAATGCCTGTCTCTGTCCATGAAGCCCGGGAAACGATGGAAGAAGGGCAGGATGAATGTTCATAATCCTCATAGGAAAGGCGGAAAGAAGGGGCTTTCTTACGATTCTCATAAAACCTGCAAGGATTACGAGGTCCACGGCTCTTGCCTTAAGCTCATCTCTTATTTTCCCGAAGAACTCATCCTTTGAGCCAAATTCCTTTGGATTTATGTATAGATAAGGTATGCCATGTTTTTTTGCCCTCTCAATGGCATACGCAGAAGGAGTGTCAACTATCAGTACCTTTATTGTAGCAGAAAGGGTTTTTGCCTCTATGGAATCTATTATTGCCTGAAAGTTGGAGCCCCTTCCTGATGCTAAGACGCCTAAATTTAGCAGGAGACCTCCTTTAACTCATATATCACTGCAGACTCATCGCATTCGGGAAACTTGGGACACCTCACACAGTCTCCCCATATCTTCTGTGGAAGGCTGGATTTATCTATATGCTTAAAGCCCAATCTTACAAAGAACTCAGGCTGGTATGTCAGGGCAAACACCCTTTTTACGCCCAGAGACCTTGCCTCCTTAAGGCATCTCTTTATAAGGGCACTGCCTATGCCTTTTCCCTGAAATGGTCTGCTTACAGCAAGTGACCTTATCTCTGCAAGGTCTTCCCACATGAGATGAAGTGCAGAGACAGCCCTGATAGCTCTGTCTTTTTCGAAGACAAAAAGGTCTCTGACAGTCTCATAAAGCTCATTAAGCGACCTTGGTATCATCTCGTGCCTGCTGGAGAACTCGGAGATTAATTTATGAACGGGCTTTATATCTCCTGTTTTTGCCTTTCTAATCATTGGTTGTATTGAAGTCCTTTTTTTATGGCGGATTTATTCAGGGAGATTGTTTTTGTCCTGCGTGAGGATGTTAATTCCTCAAGTGCATTTATGGCAGAGTCCTCATTGACGATACCTGTCTCTTTAATGAGTGCGCCTAAAAGAACCATGTTTGCAGACATTGCATTTCCAAGGGACACTGCTATGTCCGATGCAGGGACTTTTACGATTCCAATGTCCTGCCTTAATGGAGTTTCCTTTATCAATGACGAATCCATAATCAGAAGACCGTTTTTTTTAACCCTTGAGCCGAATCTCTCCATGGATGCCTTATTCAGCACAATCAGTATATCGGGATTTCTTACTATTGGCGAGCCTATGACTTCATCAGAGACTTGCACCGTGCAGTTTGCAGTTCCACCTCGCATCTCGGCACCATATGAGGGAAACCATGTAACATTTTTGCCCTCGTTCATTGCCGACTGGGCAATAAGCTTGCCAAAAAACAATATACCCTGACCTCCGGAGCCTGCTATCAAGATGCTCGGCATGTCTTATCCTTTATCCTTATATTTATCTTTGAATGTGCCAAGGGGAAATACCGGGAGCATCTCTTTTTGAAGCCATTTTAAAGACTCCTCTGGAGTTATCCACCAGTCAGTCGGACATGGAGAAAGTATCTCGATGAGGGAAAACCCTTTGCCCTCCATCTGGTATCTGAATGCCTTTTCAACTGCCTTTTTTGTATCGATTAGATTTTTAAGGCAATCGACCGCAGTTCTCTTTATGAATGAGGCGCCCTCGATTGTGCTTAAAAGCTCAGAGACTTTGAGTGGATAGCCTGATTCCCTTCCCTTTGGCGTAGTGGTTGTTTTCTGTCCTATGAGGGTCGTTGGAGCCATCTGCCCGCCTGTCATTCCATAAGTCGCATTATTGACGAAAAATACAGTTATATTTTCTCCTCTTACTGCGGCATGCACAATTTCGGCAGTTCCTATTGCCGCTAAGTCTCCATCTCCCTGATAGGAAAAAATAATCCTGTCAGGCATAGTCCTTTTAAGTCCTGTTGCAGCAGAAGGAGGCCTTCCATGGGCAACCTCGAGAACATCGAAATTGAAATAGTCATAGGCATATACTGCACATCCAACAGGTGCAATGCCAACTACACTTTCTCTTATGCCGAGCTTGTCTATACATTCTGCTATGACTCTGTGAATAAGACTGTGTCCACAGCCAGGACAGAACCTGAAAGGCGCATCCCTTAGGCTGAGGGGCTTTTTGAAGACCTGTTTCATTCTTCTACTTTGTGGCATCTAATCGTTTTCTTCCCTGCGGCTTTTGCCTCATACATGGCTTTGTCAGCCGCATAAATAAGTGACTTTACATCTTTTGCATCATCTGGAAATGTGGCAATACCTCCACTTAATGTTACCCTTAGTGACTGTTTAAGGAAACTGCTTCCTTCAACTGCATCCTTAAGCCTTGTCGCAAGATTGAATGCATCCATTTTCAATGTGTTTGGAAGTATTATAACGAATTCCTCGCCACCGTATCTTGCCACTATGTCGGATTTCCTCGATGTGTCCCTTAGTATCCCTGCAAGGGAGTGAAGGACATCGTCTCCTGCCTGATGCCCGTATGTGTCGTTTATCAGTTTGAAATTGTCGATGTCAAAAAGCACGATCGAAAATGAAGTTGGGTATCTCTCCGACCTCACTATCTCGGAATTAAGGGCATCATAAAAGTATCTTGCATTATAAATCTCTGTCAAGGAGTCGATAGAGGAAAGCCTCTCTAATTTCTTAAACAGCTTTACCTTTTCAGCTATCATGGAAAGATTATTCCCTATGAGTGAAAAAAGGGATGCGAGGTCAAAATCAAATACTACATCTGCCCTATTTGCAAGCACGAGGATGCCTATTGCCTCTTTGCCGACTTTAAGCTTAATGGCAGAAAGAAATACTATACCTTCCTTTTTGAGTTCATCGGGTATCTCATTAGCCTCAAGTATATAAAGAGGGCTTTCGCTTCCTAATATGTCACCGTATATGTGGTTAACCCGCCCATCCTTCAGTTTATTCTGAAATTCAAGGGAAACACCCGAATTGTCTTTGAGGGAATATTCCCCATCCTCAATCAGCATTAGCCATCCAATACTAAAATCAGAAATCAGGAGAACCTTTTCGAGAAGGTCTTTGTGAAGCATGTCAATGTTTTCAGAGGATATAAAGGCAGTTGAAAGCGTATTTGTCACTATAAGCTCTTTATTCCTCCTTAAAAGGGTTTTTTCAATCTGAATGGATGGCGATATGTCATTCAGGACAATGCTTATGTGAAACATTTCATCGTTCATCGATACAGGCAGTATGGATGCCCTGAATGTCTTTTCACCAATTGTGACCTGCTGGGACTGCTCGGCATTTTTTGCAATGCACATGTCTATGCTTCTCTGAAGGGCATTAAGATGCTTGAAATTACGGTAATCTTTTCCAACTAACATTTCCTTCTTTTCATTCAGAAGTTCAAGAAAGGCAGAATTTATATCAGCTATTCTGCCGTCTCTTTTCAGTATTATAACGGGATAGTTCAGATAATTCAGGAATGGGAAGATTATCTTTTTACCAAATAATTTCTCTATAAGGCTAATCTCTCTACCTCCATGGAAAGCAAAAGAAGCGTGCCCTCTAAAAGACCGCAATCGCTGACGATGACCTCTTTAAATCCAAATCTTTCCATTATCTTAATTGTAAAATGTATGCCCGGTATAATCAAGTCTGCCCTTTCAGGCTCAAGACCATTTATCTTTGCCCTCTCTTTAATCGGGAGACTTCCGAGGGCAGATGCCATACTGATGAGCCTTCCGACAGGTATCTCATGCATATGCACCTTGTTTCTGTCATAGACTTTAAGACCGAGGTCTATTCCTGCAAGGGTTGTGGCAGTTCCGGCTGTTTCAATAAAAGCAGTGTTGGATTTAATGTGATTCCTGACCTTTTTATGGATTGCCTCTGATACGGCATTTAGCTTTTTTTTCAGACAAGACATGTCTCTAAATGAGGGCGGGTCTTCTTTTATATATTTTTCGAGCAGTTTCACGACACCGGTTGGCAGAGTGCCTGAGATTAAGACCCTCTGACCATCATAGAAGCTCCATTCGGTAGAGCCACCTCCAATGTCGATTATAAGGGCTGTCCTCTTAGTGTCAATCCCTGAAAGCACGCCTTTTGCCGTAAGCCCTGCCTCCTTTTTGCCTGATATAACCTCAACCTTTAAAACGGTTTCGTTAAAGAGCCTGTCAATGAAATCCCCTGAGTTTTTCGCTTCCCTCAGGGCAGAGGTCCCTACTGCCTTTATGTGACTAACACCATGCCCCTTTATGATTTCTAAAAAGCCTTTCAATCCCTCGATACTATTTTTCATATTGGATTGCCTTAAATAGCCAGTATCCTCTATACCCTGTGCAAGCCTTGTAACTATACGCTCATATCTCATGGGAAGGATATGTCCTCCTCCTACTTCTCCTACAAGGAGCCTTATCGAGTTTGAGCCGATATCTATGGATGCCAAAGGAGACATGGCTTATTATAGCGGATTTGCGTGTTGGCTGTTAACTGCCATGCATTTCCCCCAAAAACAGTGTTAAAATAAATAAATTAAAAATTCAGGAGCAATATTGAAACAGGTTATCCTCATAGTAGAGGACAAGGAATCAATGGCTGAGATGCTTAAGGAGGCACTGGAGGCAGAAGGCTATAGGGTTGTTCTTGCCCGGGACGGAGAGCAAGGAGAAAAACTCATAAAAGACGAGAGGGTTGACCTTGTCCTTACTGACCTTAAGCTCCCACAAAAAGACGGTATGGAGATACTTAATTTAGTCAGAGAGGAAAGCCCGCTTACACCAGTTATTATCATGACTGCCTATGGCTCCATAGAGACGGCAGTAAAGGCAATAAAAGAAGGTGCATTTGACTTTATAACAAAGCCCTTTGACATAGACCATCTCATTTTGCTTGCAAGAAGGGCTATCGAAAGCCAGAGGCTTGCCACAGAGAATATCCTTCTTAAGGAGGAGTTTTCCTCGAGACTGGGACTTCCAACCATAATCGGAAAAAGCAAAATAATAAATGATGTTGCCATAATGATACAGAAGGTCTCCCAGACAAAGGCAACTGTCCTGATAACAGGCGAGTCAGGCACAGGCAAGGAACTCTTTGCAAGGGCAATACATTTTCTGAGCCAGAGGAATGACTATCCATTTGTTCCAATAAATTGTGCGGCTATCCCTTCGGGTCTTCTCGAATCAGAGCTGTTTGGCTACGAAAAAGGCTCATTTACAGGTGCTGAGACAAGAAGGCTCGGAAAATTCGAGCTTAGCCAGAAAGGCACTGTATTTCTCGACGAAATAGGAGAGCTTGACATTGGGCTTCAGGCAAAGCTTCTCAGGGCAATAGAAGACGGAGAGATACAGAGGATAGGAAGCGAAAAGCCCATAAAAACCGATGTGAGAATCGTTGCCGCAAGCAATAAAGACCTCGAAACTGCTGTGAGAGAAAAGGCATTCAGGGAAGACCTCTATTATAGGTTGAGTGTTTTTCCCCTCAGAATCCCTCCGCTTAGAGAAAGAAAAGAAGACATTCCCTTGCTCGTAGATTACTTTATGAAGAAATACTCAAAAGACCTAAAGACTCCAATAAAGAGTATCTCAGAGTCTGCCATGAGCCTCTTTATGAGCTATGACTGGAAGGGAAATGTCCGGGAGCTTGAAAACACAATAGAGCGTGCTATAATACTTTCGGATGGCCCTCATATAACCCATGAGCATATTTCCCTGAATCCGTTAAGGGTTACAGCCGAAAGACAGAAAAACACTACATTGGCAGATACTGCAAAGGAGGCGATAAGGGCCGCTGAAACAGCCCGCATAAAAGAGGCATTAGAGGCTTCCTCTGGAAACAAGACAAAAGCGGCTGAAATGCTTAAGGTTAGCTACAAAACCCTTCTTACGAAGATTAAGGACTATGGTATAGATTAAATGCACTATGTGATTTTTCTTATATCATTGTTAGTTTTTTTACCTTCGGGTCTTTATGCCGAAGAAAAAGCAATAATCGGAGAGGACGGGGCAGAGATGCTCTTTATTCAGTCAGGAGAGTTCCTGATGGGAAGCGACGATGAGGACCTGAAAGAGACCTCTCATCTACATGCGGTTTACTTAGATAGTTTTTATATGGATAAGTTTGAGGTGACAAATGAACAATTTGCAAAGTTTCTGAATTCCATAAAGCCCCTCGAGGATAAAGCCGGACAGAGATGGAACTGGATTGTCTTAAGAAGCGATTTAGATACAGAAGAAAGAAACGCATGGTGGCCTACCGAGATTATCTACGATAAGAAGACCCAGACATACAATGCATTTCCTGGCTTTGAGAGATACCCTGTCATGTCCGTAAGCTGGTATGCGGCTTATGCGTATTGCAGGTGGGCAGGAAAGCGTCTGCCTACAGAGGCTGAATGGGAAAAGGCAGCAAGAGGAGGACTTCCCCAAAAAAGGTTTCCATGGGGCAATGAGATTCCCACAGGAGGGGTTATATTCGAAAAAAGATGGCTCCATAATGCAGTGCCTGTGCCAACCGAAAAAATAGGAAACTACCATCCAAATGGATACGGGCTTTATGATATGGCAGGCAATGTGTGGGAATGGTGCTCTGACTGGTACAGCCCGAATTACTATAAGAAGTCCCCTTATAGAAACCCAAGGGGGCCTGAGGATGGCACAGAAAAGGTTCTGAGAGGTGGCTCGTGGTTTAACTCTGCAATGTTGCTTAGGAATGCCATGAGAAACACAAGTCTGCCTGATAGCACGGATGATGCAGTTGGGTTCAGGTGTGTAATGGATGTAGAGAGATGACGCATAAGCTCCTTGCCCTGTCGATAATAGCTCTTTTTTTGTTTTCATGCAGAGGCATGCAGATAGAAAAGAAACCCGAAGAACTGCTTCTTCCCGAAAAAGAAAAACTATCTCCTGAGGTGCAACAGGAAAAATCCATGGAGGTCTTCGAGGAAATCTTAGAGCTGACCCTCGAGGAGGACAGACAGGCACAGGTTCCAAAAATGGAAATTGCATACAAAAGGATTATCAGCGAATATCCTGATTCTGTTCTTGCAGGAGAAAGCTATCTGAGGCTTATAATGATAAACCTCAATGACTACGCCCCACCTAAGATTCAGGAGGCAGAGGAGATTTATCAGGAGTTCCTTAGAAAATATCCTAACTCTTCTTTAAGGCTTACAATAGAGGACACGATAGCCCGTTTTTACTATAAGAACTATCTCTGGCAGAAACTCTTTGAGTTCTGCACGCCTCAGGTGAGAGAATTCGTTAAAAGCGGCAGGCTTAATAGCCCGTTTTTCCTTTTCCTTTTTTCAGAGGCTAATTTCAACCTTGGAGACCTCATCGAGGCAGAAAAAGGTTTTAAGATAATAAGGGAGCTATTCCCATCCTCAACAGAAGCAATTATTGCAAATGACAGGCTTAAGGAAATTAAAATAAAAAAGAGGTAACTGTGTCTGGACATTCCAAGTGGGCTCAGATTAAGCATAAAAAAGCTCATACTGATGTTAAAAAGGGCAAGGTATTCACAAAGATAGTAAAGGAGATTGCTGTTTCAGCAAGGCTTGGAGGCGGAGACCCGGAGGGAAATCCAAGGCTTAGAACTGCAATGGATAAGGCAAGGGAAGCCAATATGCCTTACGAAAACATAAAGAGGGCGATTATGAAAGGTACAGGCGAACTGCCTGGGGCTTCCTATGAAGAGGCTATTTATGAAGGATATGGCCCAGCCGGGGTTGCTATCCTCATAGAGGTCTTCACGGACAACAAAAACAGGACCGTCGCTGAGTTGAGGCATTTGATGTCAAAGGGAGGCGGAAACATAGGAGAGGCAGGCTGTGTCTCATGGATGTTTAAAAAACAGGGCTATATACTCGTTGACAAAAAGACAGTAGAGGAAGATACCCTTATGGCAGTTGCCCTCGATTCAGGAGCACTCGACATGAAGAATGACCCGAAAGAGGAAAGCTATGAGATAATCACTGCGCCTGAAGATACGATGAGGGTTAAGTCGGCATTAGAACAGGCAAAGGTTACTGTTTCGCTTTCTGAAGTAACAATGTTACCAAAGGGCTATGTTCAGCTGGATGAAAAGACAGGAGAGCAGGTAAGCAGGCTTATAGATAGCCTCGAGGAGCACGATGATGTCCAGAATGTTTATTCAAATGCTGATTTTCCGGATGAGGTCATGTTAAAACATGGGGATTGAATCCTTGAAATATGAGTGCAGTTAAATTTATAATTATTAAATGGCTTTAGCACGGGGTTTTTTTAAAAAAATCTTCCTTACTGGCTTGATTGTAGCCATACCAGGCGCAATCACAATCCTTCTGGTCATCTGGTTTTTTAATCTCATTGACAGCATTATGTCTCCGCTTTACGATAAGGCATTTGGGTATCATGTACCGGGAATAGGGTTTGTCTCTGCAATAGCTCTTATATTCATTGTAGGTGCAGTTGCAACAAATGTAATCGGTAGAAGGATTATTGGTTTTCTTGAGAGGCTTTTCTTAAAGATGCCTATATTTAAAGGTATTTATACATCCGTAAAGCACATAGTGAATGCCTTCTCTCCCGAAGCAGGAAAAAGCTCATTCAGGAGATTTGTAATAGTGGAATACCCAAGGCAGGGCACATATGCCTTTGGATTCCTTACAAAGGAATGTTTAATCAAAAAAGGCAAGGCTGAATTGGCACTGAGTGCGGTCTATATTCCGACAAATAACCTCTACTTAGGAGAGGTAGTGCTTGTCGGGAAAGAAGATATCTTTCATACGGACATACCTGTTGAGGAAGGAATAAAGATAATACTTTCAGGAGGAATTGCCACACCACCTGAGATAAAAGAGGCAGGGAGTTGAGATACTCCTGCGTCATACTTGCCGCTGGGCTTGGAAAGAGGATGAACTCCTCTTTGCCAAAGGTCATCCACAAGCTCTATGGGCTACCTCTCATTCGGTATGTAGTAGATGCAGGAAGAAAGCTTAAACCCGAAAAGATTGTCGTTGTCGCTGGCAAAAACCACAGGTTAATCAAAGACTCTATCGTCGATTGCAGAGACATCTCGTTTGTAATTCAAAGAAAGCCATTGGGCACTGCACATGCGCTTCTTTCAGGAACCTCCCTGCTTAAGGATTTTAAAGGCACAGTGGTTGTTTTAAACGGAGATATGCCGTTGATAAGACCCGAAACCATTAGAAGATTTCTCAAGCTCCATGAAAGGCATAAAAATACCCTTTCAGTAGCATCGTTCGTCGTGAAGCCACCGCATTCTTATGGAAGGATTATCCGTAGCTCCGATGGAGAGGCATTGAAGATAAGGGAGACCTCTTCTTTGACCAAAGCCCAAAAGGAGATAAACGAGGTAAACAGTGGGCTTTATGCCATTGACTCGACTGCATTTCCTTTACTTAGAAAAATCAAATTGAACAGGAAAAAGAAGGAATATTACCTCACGGACATCCTCGAGGTCGTAAGAGGAAGAGGAGGCAAGACATCTGTCTATTGCATGGTAGACGGAGATGAGTTTATAGGGATTAACACAAGGCAGGAGCTTTTAAAGGCACATGACATACTGAGAAAAAGACAGGTCATGTGCTTTATCCAAAAGGGTGTGAGCTTTATCGATGCAGAATCTGTTTTTATCCATCCATATGCCATGATAGGCAGGGAAACTCTGATATACCCAAATGTCTATATACAGGGCAAAACCCGAATAGGCAAGAAATGCATAATTTATCCAAATGTCAGGATAATAGATAGCATCATAAAAGACCATGCAATCATAAAGGATTCAACCCTCATAGAGGAATCATTTGTTGGAAGCAAGGCAGAGGTCGGGCCTTTTGCCCACATAAGGCCCGGCACCTCTATTGGTCAGTCGGCAAAAATAGGAAATTTCGTTGAGGTCAAAAAGTCCTTCGTAGGCACTGGCACAAAGGCAATGCATCTAAGCTATATCGGAGATGCAACTGTCGGAAGGGGTGTAAACATAGGAGCAGGCACAATAACCTGTAACTATGATGGAAGGAAAAAATATAAGACCATAATAGAGGATGGGGTTTTTGTGGGAAGCGACTCCCAGCTCATTGCACCTGTAAGGCTTAAGAAAGGCTCTTATGTTGGTGCAGGCTCCACCATTACCGCTGATGTGCCGACAAATGCCCTCGGTATAAGCAGGGTCAGACAGAGAAACATAAAAGGCTGGGTAAAAAGGAAAATCAAGATAAACGGGGAATGACACTCACATGTGCGGGATAATCGGCTATACAGGCAAAAGGGATGCAGTCACGGTAATATTGGATGGCTTAAGCAGGCTTGAATACAGAGGCTACGATTCAGCAGGAATAGCCTATTTCAGAGACAGTGAAATCGAGGTAAAAAGGTGCAAGGGAAAGATAAAAGACCTTAAAGGCATTTTTGGCTTAAATCTGCCATCGAGCCAAACAGCCATAGGACATACAAGATGGGCTACTCATGGAAAGCCCTCTGAGGAAAATGCCCATCCACACAGGTCAGATGGAGTGGTTCTTGTCCATAATGGCATAATAGAGAACTTTCTTTCCATTAGAAAACTGCTTGAAAAAGAAGGATTTATATTTACATCGGAGACAGACACAGAGGTCATATGTCATCTCATCAGGAAATATCACACTAAAGGGCTTCCTTTAGAGGATGCCATAAGAGAGGCGGTGAAGGTTTTAAGGGGTGCCTATGCCATTGCAGTAATGAGCAGTAAGGAGCCGGGAAAGGTTGTTGGCGTAAAAAAAGATAGCCCGCTTGTAGTTGGTATAGGGGAGGGCGAGTCCTTTGTTGCCTCTGATGTGCCTGCGTTTTTAAACTACTCGAAGGATGTGGTATTCCTTAACGACAAAGAGATGGTCGTGATGACAGATAAGGAAGTTAGGTTTATGGACATTAATGGCTCTACCTTAGCAAAAGAGGTCAAAAAAATCCTGTGGGATTCCTCGATGGCAGAAAAAGGCGGATATAAGCATTTCATGCTAAAGGAGATATATGAACAGCCAAGGGCTATTGCAGATACGATAATTGGCAGATTCAATGCAGACACAGGACAGATAAATCTCGAGGAGTTTGGCATTGACGAAAGCACGCTGAATGCCATTAACAGGGTTTGCATAGTGGCATGCGGGACCTCATGGCATGCAGGGCTTCTCGGAAAGTACATCATAGAGGCAATCTCGAGGGTTCAGGTCCAAGTGGATATAGCCTCCGAGTTCAGATATAGAAACCCTGTGATAGACGGCAGTGGGGTCCTCTTCGTTACGATTAGCCAGTCAGGGGAGACTGCTGACAGTCTTGCGGCACAGAGAGAGGCTAAAAGATTGGGTGCGAAGGTTATGAGCATTTGTAATGTCATGGGCTCTACATCCTCGAGAGATGCCGATTATGTCTTTTACACCCGCTCTGGTCCAGAGATAGGAGTTGCATCCACAAAGTCTTTTGTTACGCAGATTGTAGGCATTTATCTTTTTGCAATTGCCCTGGGCATGGCAAAAGGCACTGTGTCAGAGGAAGGCTCAAAGGAATTGCTTGCAGAGCTTCTGAGCATCCCCGATAAGGTCGAGACTATACTTTTGAAAGGCACGGAGATAGAAAAAATCGCAAAGGAGTTCTTCAAGAAAAAAGACTTTCTTTACCTTGGAAGAGGAACGCTTTATCCGATAGCCCTCGAAGGCGCACTCAAGCTGAAGGAAATATCCTACATACATGCAGAGGCATACCCTTCGGGAGAGATGAAACATGGCCCGATTGCACTGATAGACGAGGAGCTACCTGTGCTTTTCCTTGCACCAAAAGACAGGCTTTATGAAAAGGTCATTTCTAATATACACGAGGTGAAAACGAGGGGGGGGAATATAGTATCTGTTATTAGCGAAGGCGATACGGAGGTCAGAAACCTTACGGAATACTCTATAGAGGTGCCTGAGTCGAATGAATTCCTTATGGCAGTGCTTTTCACCGTCCCGCTTCAGCTTTTAGCTTATTATATAGGGGTATTGAGGGGATGCGATGTTGACCAGCCGAGAAATCTTGCAAAGTCCGTTACAGTGGAATGAGATGTGGACTTAAACGGTAGAAGTTTGGTATTATTTAAAGGAGACCCATGTCACAAAAAATTCTTGAAGGGCTAACCCCCGCTCAGAAAGATGCAATCCTTTATGGAAATGGTCCTCTGCTTGTGCTTGCAGGGGCAGGAAGCGGTAAAACAAAGGTCATTGCTCACAGGGTTGCACATCTCGTAGGCAAATCCTCGTTAAACGGCATACTGACCGTTACCTTTACGAATAAGTCGGCAGACGAGATGAGGCAGAGAATAGCCTCACTTATAAAAAAGGACATGCAAGATGCATGGATTGGAACATTTCATTCCCAGTGCAGTAAGATTCTGAGAAGGGAAATACAGCTTTTAGGCTTTAGCAGTGATTTCTCTATACTTGATGAAAGCGACCAGTCAAGCCTCATAAGGCATATACTCAAGGAGTTCAAAATCTATGAGGCACTTTATAAGGGCGTCCTTTCGAGGATTAGCTTTTTAAAGACATCCCTTATAGGACCAAAGGAGTTCCTTTCAAAGGGCGATGTATTTGGCTTTGAGGATAAACTCGCAAGGGTTTATGTCAGGTATCAGGATGAGCTTAGAAAATCCAATGCACTGGACTTCGACGACCTCATAGTCTTCACTATTAAGCTCTTTGAAGAATATCCAAAGGTACTTAAAAAGTATCAGGGCTTGTTCCATCATATCCTCGTTGATGAGTTTCAGGACACAAATCACGCCCAATACAGGCTTTTAAAGCTCCTTTCCGGAAGCCATGGTAATATATTCGCAGTTGGTGACGACGACCAGAGCATCTATGGCTTCAGAGGCGCTGAGATTGCAAATATAATGAACTTCAAAAAGGACTTTCCAAAGGCAAAGGTCATAAAGCTCGAGCAGAATTACCGCTCTACACAGCATATACTTAATTCTGCCCATAATATAATAAATAAAAATACGGTGAGACATCCCAAGAGGCTCTTTACAGATAGAAAGCAAGGAGATAAGGTATACCTGTGTAGTTTTGATACAGAACAAGAGGAATCGAGATTTATCGCAAAGACCATAAGGGAACTATACCTGAAAGGCATATATAGCTACAGGGACTTCGCAGTGCTTTACAGGGTGAACCTTCAGTCAAAAACCATTGAGGAGACGATGCGAAACGAAAGGCTTCCTTACTATATAGTTGGTAGTGTTGGCTTTTATCAGAAAAAAGAGATAAAGGACTTAATTGCATATATGAAGCTTGTATTAAACCCCCATAACAATGTGTGCTTAAGGAGGATAATAAATTGCCCTCCGAGGGGAATCGGTCAATCAACGCTCTCAAAGATAGAGCAGGTTGCAAAAAAGAAGACAATTAGCCTTTTTGATGGCATAAAAGAGCTTCTCAGGACAAACAACACTACCTCGGCAATTAAGGAAGGTTTTCAGGCATTTGTGGATCTGATTGAGACAGCATCTCTCAAGAAGTTCAAGGACGTAGGAGATATGCTCGGACATATCCATAACTTAAGTGGATATGAGGATTTCGTTGACGATGAAAGGTCTCAGAATGTCAGAGAGTTGATTGCAGGAGGAGAGGGCATAACAATAAAGGAATTCATCGACAAGGTATCCATGCTTACCAATCTCGACGATGTAAACAAAGACAACGCAGTGTCGCTCATGACCCTTCATACTGCAAAAGGACTTGAGTTTCCAGCAGTCTTTATATCAGGGCTTGAGGAAGGAATAATGCCGTATTTCAAGGCAAAAGACAATAAGGAGTTAGAAGAGGAAAGAAGACTTCTCTATGTGGGCATGACAAGGGCAAAAGATATACTTTATCTTACATGTGCTAAGAAAAGAAGGCTTTATGCAAAGATTCAGGAGCAACAGCCCTCGAGATTCCTTAAGGACATTCCTATTGGTTGCTGTCATAAGATAGAGGCAATGCCATCTACCGTAGCACGGAAAGTCTTTGGAGAAAAAGTCAAGGTATTCAAGTTTTTTACATATGTAGTTGGTAGTAGGGTCAAACACCCTACATGGGGAGTGGGTGTGGTCAGGGATTGCTCAGGCGAAGGCGATGACCAGAAGATTACGGTTAACTTTCCAAATATAGGGGTCAAGAGATTGGCTATGAAGTTTGCAAACCTGCAAAAACTATGATAGATAAAAAACAGGTTAAGCACATTGCAAGGCTCTCAAGGCTTTGGCTTTCAGACAAAGAAATAGAGACCTTTGGCTCACAGCTAAGTGGTATCCTTAAGTATATGGACAAGCTAAAAGAATTAGATACATTGGACATTGTGCCAACCTCGCATGTTATTGCTCTCAGCAATGTCATGCGTGAGGATAAAGAGGCTCCTTCTTTAAAGACAGAGGATGCATTGGAAAATGCTCCAGACAGGAAAGAGTGCCTCTATAGGGTGCCTAAAATAATAGAATAACACTATGCTTAGATGTATCCTCAGGGCTAAGATTCACGGCGCAGTCGTTACAGATGCAAACCTTCAGTACGAGGGCAGTATCACCATAGATACCGATATACTGAAAATAGCCGATATAATGCCTTATGAGCAAGTCTCTGTCAGCAACCTCAATAACGGAGAAAGGTTTGAGACATATGCCATACCTGGCAAAAAAGGTGAGATATGCCTTAATGGTCCTACTGCAAGAAAAGGTGCTAAGGGAGACATAGTAATCATATTCTCTTACTGTTATACTAATGAGACAAAGCTCAAGGGATTTAAGCCAAAGATAATAAGGCTTAATAGTAAAAACAAGGTTATTAGCTGATTTGTAGAGGCATTCCTTAGCTTCATTGGACAATAGCTTTAAGCAATCTCCTTGCATGCTCTACTATATTTTCTACTGTAAAGCCAAACTTTTCAAATAGCACCTTAGCAGGTGCAGATGCACCAAACCTGTCAATCCCGATGACTGCACCCTTGAGTCCAACATATTTATACCAAAGTGAAGTAGAGCCTGCTTCTATTGCAAGCCTCACTTCAATCTGAGGAGGAAGGACCTGAGCCTTATATACCTCATCCTGTTTTTCAAATAGCTCAAGGCTTGCCATATTAACCACTCTGACTTTGATGCCATCGGCTTTAAGGATGTTTGCGGCAGAAAGCGTAAGGGAAACCTCAGAGCCTGATGCAATTAAAATAATATCAGGAGCCTCCTCTGAATCGGAGATAACATAAGCGCCCTTCCGAAGACCCTTTTCAGATGCATAAAGGCTTCTGTCTATGACAGGTAATGCCTGCCTTGAAAGTATTAGGGCAGTAGGCCCTGTTTTATTTTCGAGTGCTATCTTCCATGCCTCTACTGTTTCATTTGCATCAGCAGGCCTGATGACAGTCATATTTGGAATCGTTCTTAAGCTTGAAAGATGCTCGATTGGCTGGTGTGTAGGACCGTCTTCGCCAAGACCAATAGAGTCATGTGTCAGAACATATATCACCTGAAGAGACATAAGGCTCGCAAGTCTTACAGAGGGCTTCATATAATCCAGAAACACAAGGAAAGTTCCTCCATAAGGAATAAGCATCCTACTTAAGCTTATCCCATTTAAGACTGCACCCATTGCATGCTCTCTTACTCCAAAATGCAGGTTTCTGCCTGCTGATTTAGAGGAAAAATCAGGGTATCCTTTTAGATAGGTATTGTTTGAAGGTGCAAGGTCAGCAGAGCCTCCAATCAGCTCAGGGAGATTGCCTGAGATAGCATTTAACACCTTACCCGATGCACTTCTCGTAGCAAGAGGACCATCGGATGGCTTAAATGAAGGAAGAGATTGAGCCCATGCCTCAGGCAATCTGCCTCTAATAAGGTTATCCCATTTCCGTGCCAATTCAGGGTATTTCTTTCTGTAGCTTTTAAAAAGCCCTTTCCATTTTCTTTCATGGCTTTGACCTTTTTGTATGGACTTCCTCATGTGCCTGAGAACCTCTCTGGGGATATAGAAGTCCTTTTGAGGAAAACCAAGGCACTGTTTCATGGTTTTTATCTCATCTACGCCAAGTGGTGCTCCATGAACTTCAGGAGTGTCCTGTTTTGTTGGACAGCCATAGCCGATGTGAGTTCTAACTATAATCAAGGATGGTCTTTTCTTTTCATTTCTTGCTTTCTTAAGAGATGCCCCGATTGCCAAAAGGTCATATCCATCGGTTTTTTCCACATGCCAGCCGTATGCCTGAAACCTTTTCTTGACATCCTCTGTGAATGTAAGGTCAGTTGAGCCCTCTATGGTTATCTTATTGTCAGAGTAAAGGTAGATAATATTACCGAGTCTCAAGTGTCCTGCTAAGGATGCGGCCTCAGAGGAGATACCCTCCATCATATCACCGTCGCTTAATATGCCGTAAATGTAATAATCTACGATTGGAAATCCTGTCCTGTTAAACATTTCAGAGAGATATCTTTGGGCAATAGCCATGCCCACGCCAGTTGCAAAGCCTTGACCCAATGGGCCTGTGGTAGTCTCTATGCCATGTTGGAGACAGTATTCGGGATGCCCTGGTGTGTTACTGTTCCATTGCCTGAAACTCTTTATGTCCTCAAGCGATATAGGATAGCCTGTAAGATGTAGAAGGCTATAAAGGAGCATCGAGCCATGTCCTGCTGAAAGGATAAACCTGTCTCTGTTTTGCCATTTTGGGTTTTTAGGGTTATGCCTTAGGCATTTCATCCAGACAACATAAGCCATGGCAGAATCCCCCATTGGCATGCCCGGATGCCCTGACTTTGCTTTTTCAACTGCATCCACAGAAAGCAGGCTGATTGTGTTTATCGAAAGTTTGTCGATTTCGGTCATTGCACCTCCATTTTGGGATTAAAGATTTCGAATTTTAAAATTATCTCATACAGGCTCTTAGGAATTCAAGGTTAATCTCAGGAGTGCCTTGTCCTCTTTTCATTCAGACCTCCATTTTGTCTTTTCTGTCACCCTGAACTTGATTCAGGGTCTAATGTCTTTGCTTTACTTTAATAGGGGGAGGGGGGGTAGTCTAACCTATTGATTTTAAACGATTCCTGCTTTAGTTTTGCTTTACTACTAAAGCAAATCAGCATCCTTACCTCTCCTCTTTCGTCTTCCTGAGCTTGTCGAAGGGTCTCCTTCCCCTTATAAACTATAGTTAGATAATAAACTATTGAAATCTATTTGTCAAGTAAAAAATGAACTATGGTTTCCTCTGTTGGCACTTTCTATCAAATCTCCCCTTTCCCCTCCGACCCTCCCCCTTGAGGGGGGGAGGGTGCGGGTGGGGGTGAAATAAAAGAGTGATACAAAAATATTTTTAATCACCCTCCCCAAACCCCTCCCCTCAAGGGAGAGGATAAAAAAGGAAGTCTCCTTCGATGCCGATGCTTCGGCAGAAGAATATCGTATTTCCCTCTATTAAGAGGGGTCAGGGGTGTGTAATCCCCTCTCCCCTTGCGGGAGAGGGCGAGGGTGAGGGGGATATAACTTGTCTCATATGTCCTGAACCCATACATCCCCTTGACAGAAAAGAGGAGTCTGCTTAAGATAATGCAACCGGAGTCCTTCCTACTTCAACAACTTACAGGGACATCATCTTTTTGAAGGCATCTCTGATACCCATACAATCTAAGGCTTAAATTTGTTATAATTTGTTGTAAACTAAGAAAGGAGCAGTTATGAGCAAAAAGGAACTCCTTATAAGCGAGCTTGGAAAAGTTCCAGAGCCTTTTCTTGATGAGGTCTTAGATTTTGTCCAATTTTTAAAAACAAAAATAATCAAGGAAAGGCTTGCTCTTGCCATTGCAAGTGAATCATCCCTTAAGAAAGATTGGCTTAGACCTGAGGAAGATAAGGCGTGGCAGGGTTTATAAAAGGTGATGTCGTTGTTGTCCCATTTCCCTTCTCTGACTTAACCCAAGCCAAAAGGCGTCCTGCTTTGGTTATTACTGCATTAGAAGGAGATGACTTGATTCTTTGTCAGATAACCAGTCAATCCGTCAAAGACAATTATGCAATCTCACTTGATGATAAAGATTTTGAGACAGGCAGTTTAAAACAGTCAAGTAATGTGAGACCTAATCGTTTATTCACAGCAGATAATCATATTGTTTTGTATAAAGTCGGCAATCTTACAGCAGAGAAGCTTAAAGAAATTATTAAAAGAGTAATTGAAATCATACAGAATTAACCTGTCCCAAACAGTTCTCAAATTCATATTGTAGTAGGCTCCCCTCTGAAAAATCCTACCCTTTATTAACTCGTTTCAGCATCTAAGAAAATCAGCATGTTATGAGACCCTGAAATAAATTCAGGGAAGTGGAAAAGTTGACAAAGACAAAGTAGTTGAGGTAACCTTTTTATCTAAGCTGTTATGGGCCTGTATGGCGAATCACTGTTTTATAGGGCCTATAGCTCAGATGGTTAGAGCGCGCGCCTGATAAGCGCGAGGTCAGTGGTTCGATCCCACTTAGGCCCATGTATAACCGACGGGGGTGTAGCTCAGTTGGGAGAGCGCCTGCTTTGCAAGCAGGAGGTCATCGGTTCGAGCCCGTTCACCTCCACTGTTGATTTATTATTTTTTAAATGATACTATATAAATAGAAGAAAGTTTCCGGTGGCGATGCCGGTGGGGAAACACCCGTTCCCATCTCGAACACGGAAGTTAAGCCCACCAGGGCCGATGATACTATGACCGCGAGGTTCTGGGAAAGTAGGTCGCCGCCGGATTTAATTTTTTATCCCAATGCTTCGGGACAAACAATCGCGGGGTGGAGCAGTCTGGTAGCTTGTCGGGCTCATAACCCGAAGGTCGGAGGTTCAAATCCTCCCCCCGCCACTCTTTTTATAACAATGGCAATCAGTATCTTTTTGATGCTGAATTATAGAACAATTTGACAAACCACCTGCCTTCCATTTATTGTTAAATCTATGAGGCTTCCTGATTGGATGCTTCCTGATTGGATAAGGACAAGATATAGCTATGAGGGCATTCATGATATGAAGCATCTACTCCGCAGATATGGGCTTTCTACTGTTTGCGAGGAGGCAAGATGCCCGAATAAGTCAGAGTGCTTTAGAAAGCCCACTGCCACATTCATGATATTAGGGAGTCTTTGCACAAGAGGGTGTAGCTTTTGCTCTGTAGATAAAGGACTGCCTTTTCCACCAGAGACCGATGAGCCTTTGAGGGTTTCACTTGCCGCTAAAGAGATGGGACTTAAATATATAGTGCTTACATCCCCTACGAGGGATGACCTTTTCGATGGAGGTGCAGGGCATTTTAGAGATACAGTTTTAGAGGTTAAAAGGCATATCTCCTTTGCAAAGGTTGAGGTATTAACCCCTGATTTCATGGGCTCTATGGATTCCTTAAGGACGGTCATTAGCTCATGCCCCGATGTCTTTAATCATAATGTGGAAACGGTTCCCAGTCTTTACCCTGAGGTGAGGCATCAGGCTAACTATGAAAGGTCACTTAATCTTCTTTATGAGGCAAAAAAACTTAAGCCACATATAAAGACAAAATCCGGACTGATGCTCGGATTTGGAGAGAGTTTCGATGAGGTGCTTGGCGTTTTCCATGACTTGAAAAGTGCAGGTTGTGAGATGATTACCATAGGGCAGTATCTACAGCCCTCTAAGAGAAACCTTCCTGTAAAGGAATATGTATTGCCCAAGACATTTGAAAGACTGAAAGATTTGGCTTTAGATATGGGCTTTAACTCTGTAGCTTCCTCACCATTAGTGAGAAGCTCGATGAACGCAGAAGAGGTATTTAGCAATGTCGCTTTTTGATTTTTGGCGCATTAAGAGACTTCCTCCTTATGTGTTTGCAATAGTAAATAACCTCAAGGCTGAGGCAAGAAAAATGGGCGAGGATATAATTGACTTAGGAATGGGAAACCCTGACCTTCCTCCGCCAGAGCATGTCATAGGGAAGCTCTGCGAGGCCGCAAAAAACCCGAAAAACCATAGGTACTCTGCATCTAAAGGCATAACACAATTAAGGGTTGCACACACCGAGTGGTATAAAAAAAGGTTCGATGTAGACATTGACCCTGAAACAGAATCCGTTGTAACAATAGGCTCAAAAGAAGGGCTTTCGCATCTCATATTAGCGACTGTTCAGCCAGGAGATGTGGTTATGACCCCAACGCCTGCTTACCCGATACACCCGTATAGCGTGATAATAGCAGGCGGAGAGGTAACGAATGTGCCAATTGGTCCAGGCATAGATTTCTTTTTTGAGCTTGAGCAAGCATACAAAAAGACATGGCCAAGGCCAAAGATACTTATAATAAACTTTCCGCATAATCCAACAACAGAGGTTGTCGAAGGGCTTGATTTTTTTAAGAAGGTAGTGGACTTTGCAAAGGAAAACAAGGTAATAGTTATACATGATTTTGCATATGCAGACTTAGTGTTTGACGGTTATAAGGCACCGAGTTTTCTTCAAGTAGAAGGGGCAAAGGACATTGGGGTTGAGTTTTTCTCCCTAACGAAAAGCTATTCCATGGCAGGCTGGAGGGTGGGTTTTTGCGCAGGCAACAAAGAGGTTGTTGGTGCCCTTATAAAGATAAAGAGCTATCTGGACTACGGTATGTTTCAGCCAATACAAATAGCAAGCATAGTAGCTTTGAGAGGTCCTCAGGACTGTGTGGAGGGATATAGAAAGACCTATCAGTCAAGAAGAAACGAGCTTATAAAGGGGCTAAAAAAGGCTGGCTGGGATGTCCCTCCACCAAAGGCAACTATGTTTGTCTGGGCAGAAATACCTGAGCCATTTAAAAAGCTCGGCTCACTTGAATTCTGCAAATTCCTCATTAAAGAGGCAGGTGTTGCAGTCTCCCCTGGGATTGGATTTGGAGAGGGCGGAGATGGCTTCGTGAGATTTGCCCTCGTTGAAAACGAGCATAGAATCAAACAGGCGGTAAAGGGGATAAAAAAGGCATTGAAAAAGGGGATTTGAAAAAGTTTGAAGGCTTTATTTATACCCTCGGCTTTGCCAGAACCTCAAGCACCTTCAGCTCAAGAAATCTCTTAGATGTGGAAGACTTTATAACTAACACACTGTCAGCGCCCCTTGCTGTGCCTGCAACAGCTAAAATTTCCTCTCCTTCAGGTATGAGCCCTGCATCAACTGCCATCATCACGCATTCACAGCAGACCTTTGGGCCTTCGCCAAATCTTCTGAGGCTCTGGGCAACTATGTGGGTTAGATAACTTCCACTGAATTTTCCCGAAAACGCAGTATCTATAGAATGGGTAAGCATCGTGCCTGTAAATACATTTGCACCAAAGCCCTTTATCTTTTCCCTGACATCATCAGGCATCTCCGATATGTTTGGCTCCTTAAAGCCTGCTGAATGAGTGACCACAACAAGGTTGAGCCCGGCATCTTTCAATGACTCGGAAAATAAAAGTCCTGTCTCTCCAGTTGTGGATGCTAAAACAAGGTGCTCATAGCCTGAATCTTTTATAGCCTCTTTTACAACCCTCAGGCATTCAGAGGTGTTTTCCCTTCCGGGCTTTTCGAAATATAAGACCTTTTTTTCTACCATTGTTACGATTTTAGCCCCTATTTCAGCATTCCAAGAAGCGTGGCTGATAATATAAAATTCGGAAACTCATCACCCAATTCTTTTTCATGATTTCTCCTTTTTGGATTCAAAAATTTGGAATTCTATATTACCAGACACCCTACATTCAATCTCGAAGTGCAACAGATGCGACTTCAAGGGGCGTCTTGTAGCCCAGACATTTTCTGGGCCTTGTGTTAATTAATGATGCTACCATTGCCACCTGCTCATTGGTTATTTTACCGAAGTCCGTGCCTTTA
>JACQZC010000038.1 GCA_016207905.1 Nitrospirota bacterium
AGTGAAACATTTCATATTGACTGCTTCCGTTTTTTACTGATATAGTGCAACATATGAATAAAAAAATCTCAAAAGAAAAAAGGCTAAGGTTCAAGGCTTATGCTATAGATGACAACACAGCTTATTTGAACAAATTGAACATGATTGAACACTCTGACGATAAAAATGAAGATAATTCAAGCACTTAGGGAATTGAAATTGAACCTATAAAAAAGGGAGATGGCAACGATTATCATTTCATCAAGATTTTTAAATGAGGCAACGAATCAGTTTCACAAGATTTTTGATGAGGCTTCTTTATCTTGACAGAAATGTGGCAGAGGCTTACTATTATATATACAGAAAAAGGGGGTCTAAATGAAAAAGGTCATTTTCTTGTCAATAATCCTGTTTTTGTTTTTTTTGTTTATCTCTCCTGAATTCTCATCAGGAGGAGAGCCTCCAAATGAGCCAATCCTTCGTATAGAGACAGAGGTTCACACCGCAGTAATAAACAGAATCGGCATAGATGCCGAAAACCGCTATATCGTGACAGGCTCCGATGACAAGACAATACGGGTATGGGACCTATCGGATGGAAGACTTATAAGGATAATAAGACCTCCTATAGGTGACGGGGATGAAGGAAAGATATATGCGATTGCTCTTTCTCCTGATGGCAATACAATAGCAGGAGCCGGATGGACAAAGGCATCAGAGGGTTTCCATAACATCTATCTCTTTGACCTCAAAACAGGTAGTCTCATTAAAAGACTAACAGGGTTTCCAAATGTCATTGACCAGCTTAGCTATTCAAAAGATGGAAGGTTCCTCGTTGTAGGTCTCGGAAGAGACAATGGCATCCGCATCTATAAGACATCCGATTACAGTTTAGTGGCAGAGGATAAAGATTATGGCTTTGACATATATGGCACTGATTTTGACAAGTATGGAAGGCTCGTAACAAGCTCATACGATGGATATATCAGGCTTTATGACAGCTCATTTAAATTGATTGCAAAAAAGAAAGCAAGAAGCGGAAGTCGACCTTTTCAGGTCAGCTTTTCTCCTCAAGGCAAGATAGCAGTTGGACTTGAAGATGTAGTGGCAGTAGATATACTTTCAGGCAAAGACCTCGAATATCTTTATTCGCCTGATACAACTGGTATTGACGGAAGTTTAGGCAGGGCTTCGTGGTCATCGGATGGCAGAAGCCTGTATGCAGGTGGAAAGTTTCAAAAGAAATTCGATGGTATCTGGCAATTCGCTATTCGCAGGTGGTCAGCAGAGGGCAGGGGGCAATATATAGATTTTCCTGTCTCTGCCAACACCCTCATGCACATCATCCCGCTTAAAGACGGCGGAATTGCTTTCGGTGCATATGACCCTGCATTTGGTGTTATAAATGAAATGAATGAGAGGGTTCTCTTCATCAGTCCATCTATCGCTGATTACAGGGGACTACTTGAAAACCTGCTTGTCTCTTATGAAGGAGAAACCATTCAGTTTGGCTATGAGACATGGGGAGCATCGCCTGCAAGGTTCTCTGTAGTAAACCGTATCCTCGAATCCGAGCCACTGAGCCCTGAGCCCGGACTCAAGCCACCTCTGATTACAGGGATAGATATTACGGACTGGGAAGACACTTATGAGCCAAAGCTTAACCGTGTAGTCCTCAAACTCGATGAGTATGAAAAGTGTAGAAGCCTTGCTATCTCGCCTGACAAAAACTCTTTTCTCCTTGGAGCCGAATGGTCTCTCAGGGCTTATGACAAAAATGGAAATGAGAAGTGGAATATCTCTACACCCTCTGTTGCATGGGCAGTGAATATCTCAGGGAATGGGAAGGTGGCAGTAGCTGCATTTGGGGATGGGACAATCAGGTGGTTCAGGATGAGCGATGGGAAAGAGCTGTTGACGCTTTTTCCTCATAAGGACAAAAGGAAATGGGTAGCCTCTGCTGGCTCAGAGGAGCTGATTGGCTGGCATATAAATAACGGAAAAGACCAATCAGCCGATTTTTTTCCTGCATCTCGGTTCAGGTCGACATATTACAGGGCAGATATAATAGAGAAGGTTCTAAAGACAGTTGACGAGGATGAGGCAATACTTCTTGCAGACAAGGAATCCGGAAGGGGAAAACAGGAGACCTCTATACAGAAGATTCTTCCACCTATCGTAGCAATCGTTTCTCCTTCTGATAGCTCAGAGGTGAGCTCTACTCAAATAACAGTTAGATTTACAATCAGAACTCCATCGGGTGAGCCTATAACAGGCATAAAGGCACTTGTAGACGGAAGACCTGTTTCAGCACAAAGGGGTGTAAGTATTAAGCCAAAAGGGGATGATATAAGGGAGATAGAGGTAACCATCCCTGAGAGGGACTCTGTGGTGTCAATCATAGCTGAAAACATTTACTCTGCATCAGAGCCTGCAACCATAACCCTTAAGTGGCGTGGTAAGAAGGAGGAAAAGTTCGTTATCAAGCCAAAGCTCTATGCACTTGCAATCGGAGTGAGTAAATACGAGGACAAAGACCTTGCGCTTAATTTTCCAGCAAAGGATGCAGTGGACTTTGCAAATGCGGTAACAAAGCAAAAGGGAGAGTTATACAGGGAAGTAGTGGTAAAGGTTCTCACTGACGAGAAGGCAACGAAGGATAACATCCTCGATGGATTAGAGTGGCTCGAGCAGGAGGTAACGAGCAAGGATGTGGCAATGCTATTCATAGCAGGGCATGGGGTGAACGACCCAACAGGGAATTATTATTTTCTGCCTGTTGATGCAGACTCGGATAAGCTTAAAAGGACAGGGGTTGTATTTTCCGAGATAAAGACCACGATAGCCTCCTTAGCAGGAAAGACGATTATGTTTGTGGATACATGCTATTCGGGAAATGTGATGGGAACAAGGAAAACAGACTCCAACAACAACAAAGCCACAGACCATAACCGACTTTCCTGTGGCAGTAAGGAGGTAAAAGGATGTTTCCTATACATCGGGCAAGAAGGCTAAGAAACAACCCTGTCATAAGGAGGATGATGCGGGAGACCTCGGTAAGTGTGGATGACCTTATCTATCCGCTTTTTATAACTCATGGAAAAAACATAAGGCAGGAGATTCCTTCTATGCCAGAGTGTTATCAGGAGTCCGTTGACCGTGTAGTGGAAAATGCATTGGAGGTTTATTCTCTCGGCATACCAGCAGTCATGCTTTTTGGCATACCAGAGAGGAAAGACGAGATTGGCTCCTCTGCTTATGACAAGCATGGCATAATACAGACTGGGATAAAGGCTATAAAAGACAGTGTGCCTGAGCTTTATGTGATAACGGATGTGTGCCTTTGCGAATACATGAGTCATGGTCATTGCGGAGTTGTTAAGGAAGGTCAGGTGCTGAATGACCCGACATTGGAGCTTCTTTCGAAATCAGCGGTCTCTCATGCAAAGGCAGGCGCAGATATGGTTGCACCATCTGACATGATGGATGGAAGGGTTAGGGCAATAAGGCTTGCTCTGGATGACGAGGGGTTTTCGGATATGCCGATAATGAGCTATGCGGTTAAATATGCATCTGCATTTTATGGCCCATTCAGGGAAGCGGCTGAATCGAGCCCAAAATTCGGAGACAGACGCTCATATCAGATGGACCCATCAAACAGAAAAGAGGCACTAAGAGAGATTCGCCTTGACATAGAAGAAGGCGCCGATATCGTGATGGTCAAGCCTGCCATTTCGTATCTCGATATAATCTCCGATGTAAGGGAACGATGCGATGTGCCGGTGTCTGCTTATAATGTAAGCGGTGAGTATGCACTCGTTAAGGCAGGTGGCAGACTGGGCTGGATTGACGAAGAGAATGTGATGATGGAAATCCTCACATCCATAAAAAGGGCAGGTGCCGACCTCATACTCACATATCATGCAAAGTCAGCCGCAAGGCTCATCCAGAAATAAGAGCCGTTTGTAGCGCATGGGTATACTCGATGAAATTGTAAAAAAGAAAAAAGAAAGGCTTTCCTATGTAAAAGCCAAGATTCCCCTGAAGGACATCATCTCTAAGATTCCTTCTATGGAAAAACCAAGACCGCTCATGCCTGCAATAAAGAGAGATTCAAAAGGCATAAGGCTTATTGCCGAGATTAAAAAGGCATCTCCTTCAAGAGGAATCATAAGGCAAGACTTTAACCACATGGAGATTGCAAAGCTCTATCAGGAAAAATCAGATGCAATCTCTGTGCTTACAGAGGAGGACTTTTTCATGGGAGACCTGAAATACATTGAAGATGTTAGAGAAATCGTAGATAAACCCCTCCTGCGAAAAGACTTCATAGTGGATGAATACCAGCTATATGAATCCAGAGCAAACAGGGCAGATGCAATACTCCTCATAGCAAGCCTGCTTAGTAAGGCTCAGGCAGAGGAATACCTTCACATGGCAAAAGAGCTAAGCATGGCAGTGCTTTTTGAGATACATGACATGAGAGAGCTTGAGATGGCACTTTTATTAAATGCAGATATAATAGGCATAAACAACAGGGACCTGAAGACCCTCAAAATTGATTTAAGTGTTACAGAGACTCTTAAAAAAGACATTCCAGAGGGAAAGATAGTGGTAAGTGAAAGCGGAATTAAAAGCAGGCAGGATGTCATAAAATTAGATAAGGCTGGCATCGATGCAATGCTTATTGGCACTGTGCTTATGGAGGCAGAAAACATAGGGAAAAAGATTGATGAGCTAAGAGGGAAATGCTGAGCAAAATAGAGTATAATAATAGCCAAATTGGTCAGTTAGCCGAGGCTTGAGGAATGGGGAGCAGAACAATAGTAATACTAACATTATACTATCGCTAAAAGGTTTTGTGAGAGGAACAACATCTGGAGATTTGGAAGATATTAAGTTTTATCATATAATAAAATGATTGGAAATACAGGGAAATACAGGGACACATCCCACATTTCATAATTAATCCTTCTTAGATGGGAGGCGTGCAAACCTTCAAAATGCTATAATAAAATCAACAAATTAAGGAGGATTGAGATATGTCGTCAACTGTATTGCAAGATAAGCTTATCAACGAGATAAAAAACTTACCCCGCAGTAAAGTCTTTGAGGTAATTGATTTCGTCAGTTATCTGAAGCTCAAAGAGGATGATTGGTTTATAGCCTATGTTAATAAGAGGGGCAGGCTTGCCAAGGCTCAGAAGAAAAGGGGAATGAAGTTTACAAGCCTTGAAGAACTTCAGAAGGCATATAAATAACCAGCTATGCACCCCTATAACCTTGAGCTTTCTCCTGCTGCATTAAGAGACCTAAAAAAACTTCCTGTAAACATACAAAAAACTATTGTTATGGAGCATCTGCCTGCCATCAAGGAGGACCCTTACAAGAAGGGCAAGCCACTTATAGGAGCCCTTAATAAAGAACGGTCTTACCATTTTGGAAGAAAGCCTGAATACAGGATTATCTACTTCATAGAAGGGCGCACTATAACCGTAACCCTTATAGGAACAAGGGAAGGCATCTATAAAAAGGCAAAGAAAAGATGAGAGATGTCCCATGGTTAAAGTCAAAATCTGTGGCATAACTAATTTAGACGATGCTGAGAAGGCAGTTGCCTTTGGAGCAGATGCCTTAGGATTTGTCTTTTATAAAGGCTCACCGAGATATATCCATCCTGATGAGGCAGAAAAGATAATCATGGCACTTCCGCCTTTTATAACGACGGTTGGGGTCTTTGTGGATGAAAGTAAAAATGAGGTTCAGAGGATAATAAGGCACACAGGCATAGATACTGTTCAGTTTCATGGACACGAGCCACCTGAGGCATGCATAATACCAAAGAGAGTAATAAAGGCAATAAGGGTAAAAGAGCTAAGCGACCTTGAGCCTCTTAAGCACTATCATGTCTCTGCATTTCTTCTTGACACATACACGCCTGACCTCTTGGGTGGAACAGGAAAGCTTTTTAACTGGGATATTGCACTTGAGGCAAAACAGTTTGGAAAGATAATCCTCGCAGGAGGTCTTGACCCAGACAACATAGAGAAGGCTGTAAGATGGGTGCATCCCTACGGGGTTGATGTTAGTAGTGGCGTTGAGGAGGAAAAAGGCAAAAAAGACCATGTCAAAGTGGCTCTTTTTATAGCAAAGGCTAAGAGTGTTTAGGTTCTGAACACACCCTCACAACTGTCTTTACATTCCCACGGGGATTGAAATCACCTATGACCTCAAGAAACTTAGGCTTTAATTTTTTTAAAAGTTCATTATATATTATGTTTGTTGCCTCCTCACAGAATCTCAATACCTACTATCTCCTCATTCGGTCCCATGTCAACAGCGATATCCTCTGTCAGGCGTATTGTTGTTACTTCTGTAGGGCCCTTTTTAAATGATATATAAGCCGCATCCACCTCAGGGTCATATTTTATCCTCATTTTGCACCTCCAATAAAATATGCATACACGGTTACAACTACAAACTTATCAGGTTCTTCCGCAACAATTGGAATCACCTGTTTAACCTGATAATATTTACCTTTCCATATAGCATTATAACTGAAATTCTTACGGAATGATAACCTTCCTTTTTTAGCAGGAAAACACTCCCCTCCCTTTATTGCAAGTTCAACCTCCTCTTTAGATGCTCCTCTATCAGCCATGTTATCAAGGGCATGCTGAGAAAATTTTATAGGCTTTTTACGACTCAATTACATTTATCCTTTCTCCGAACACACCCTCACAACTGTCTTTACATTCCCACGGGGATTGAAATCACCGATGACCTCAAGAAAGCGTGGCTTCAACTTCTTAAGGAGTTCGGCATATATTATGTTTGTTGCCTCTTCATGTGAGGCGTGGACTGACCTAAAGGAATTCAGATAAAGCTTCAGGGATTTAAGCTCAACTATTTTTTTATGAGGCACATAGTTTACCTTTATAGTTGCAAAATCGGGATAGCCCGAGCGAGGGCAAAGACATGTAAACTCGGAAAAACTTATGTTTATCTCATAGTCCCTCTCTGGAGAGGGATTTTCCCAGACCTCGATTTTTGCCTGCTTTATTTTACGCTCGCCATATCTCATAGATGAATTTAGCATTTAATAGCAAATCTTGTAAAGACAAATGGTTTCCTGATAGCATATCCAATGAGATTAAGATACATCCTGATATTCGCTGTCCTCACCCTGATTTATTTCCAAGATGCAGTCTTTAAAAACCTCCTTCTTGCAGTAGGAGACGGGCTGTTGGAGTTTTATCCCCTAAAGGTTGTTTTCATGGATATGGTAAAAGAGGGAGCCCTGCCTTTATGGAATCCTTACATGTTTATTGGTTTTCCCCTTATGGCATCCATGCAGGCAGGTGCATTTTATCCCCTGAACTGGCTTCTCTTGCCATTTTCGCCTGAGAGTGCATTTAACCTCAGCATCTTCGCCCATATCTCACTTTCAGGATATTTTATGTTTCTCTATGTAAGGCTTATTGTGGCTAAGGACTTTCCCTCAGTGATGGCAGGGGTTGTCTTTGCCTTTTTAGGTTTCATCTCAGCACACCTTCATCAGCCTCCCATACAGGCAACCGCGGCGTGGCTTCCGCTCATACTTTACTTTATAGAAAAGTTAAGGATTACCTTTGACATAAGATATAGCCTTTTAGGTGGGATTGCCATTGCCTTTCAGGTCTATGCCGGGCATCCACAGACACTGCTTCTAAGCGGAATGCTTATTTTTCTTTATGTCATATTTCATGGTCTTCATATGGGCATCTCAAGGGGTTTCAAATTTCTCCTTAAGAGCCTTATCTCAGCAGGTGTTGGCATTGCCCTTTCTTTGCCACAGCTCATTGCAACCTTTGAACTTACTAATGTAGCATTCAGGGCAGAGTTGAGCTATGAGATATTCTCCCAATTGTCCATGCCGTTTCACATGCTGGTTGGGCTGATATTTCCTTTTTTCCGTGAACCCATGATAGGTTTTATAGGCATACTTCCATTTGTCATAGCATGCATAGCAATCTTTAAGGAGTGGAGGTCAAATCTTCATGTAAGGGTCTTCGGTATAATTGCAGTTATTTCGCTTTTGCTTTCCCTCGGAGCAAACATTCCTCCTCTTCATAAACTTATGTATCATGTGCCTGCATATAATCTTTTCAGGGCGCCTGTAAGACATCTCTATGAGTTTGACTTTGCCCTTACGGTTATCTTTGCATTTGGCATCTCACGGCTCATGGAAACAGGAGGGAAGGCAAAGAGCGGACTTGTGCCCAAACTTATTATGATAGCTCTTTTGCTGATAGTGTTTTCCGAGGCATTATATTTCAGGGCAGGACAGAATCTTTCATTTCAATCGATAAGCGAAGTTAAAAACAGGCAGGAGACAAGACTTTTAAGATTTCTCAAGGAAAATAAACAGACAACTGTATTTATATTTACCTCAAGAGGCGACAATACACAAGACCTTCTTCCTATAACAAAAAGAATTCCTATGCTCAATGGATACGACCCTTTGATAATCAAAGACCTGAGCGACCTACTTGATATGGAAGGCATCGGGTACTCACATGAATGGGATGAGCTTATAAAGAACAACATCATCTTAAGCATGCTTGGCACAAAATACCTTATAGTCCCTAAAGATAAAGAGCTCCTTATGGAGGCAGTTACAGGAAGGGTTACGGATAAAGGCTATATGCCTCCTATTGGTCTTGGGCTTCCTCCATCAAAAGAATATCAGAGAATCTATGAGAGACTTTTTTATTCAGAAAGGGGCATTCTGTATCTGAACAGAAACTGCCTGCCAACTGCATGGTCAGTCATAGAGTTAATTGAGGCAGAAAGTATTGATGATGTAAGTATAAAACTCTATGCATTCCGAATCGACCCAAGAAGGCAGGCAATGCTTTCAAAAAAGGATATTGAAAGGATTGGACTAAAAACCTTTAGTCAGGGCTCCGCAAAAATCGTTAGCTCAAAGCCCAATAAGCTTATACTTAATACTGATTTTACATCTACAGGTTTTATTGTGCTTTCAGAGCAGTTTTATCCTAACTGGAGTGCTTACATAGACGGATTGCCCACAGAGATTTATAAGACAAATGGGGTTATGAGAGGAGTTGTTGTGCCTTCTGGCAAGCATAAGCTAATATTTAGATACATACCTGTTAAAATATATATGGCAATGGCATTAAGCGGGATTGCCATTGGAGCCATTTTCCTGATAATATTTTATCGCCCAAAAAATAAAAATGACATCGATAACTAACGACAGACCTAACACCAGGCTTTACATCTTCATAATACTCGCTTATCTCCTTCTATCTCTGATTATTACTTACCCCCTGGTGACGAAATTCACAACCCACAATGTAGGCAGCAGTAGAGACGACCAGCTACTCATGTGGAACCTCTGGTGGGTCAAATACGCCGTGATGGATTTGACAACAAATCCCTTTTATACGGATTATATATTTTACCCCCATCAGGTAAATCTGACCTTTCATGCACTTACATTTCTGAATGGCATTATATCCATCCCCCTTCAGTACATAATGGATATCGTCACAATTTATAACTTGTTCTATATACTGTCCTTTGTCCTTTCTGGCTTTGGAGGGTTCCTCCTTACGAAATACTTCGTAAAAGACTGGAGGGCCGCATTTATCGGGGGAATAATCTTTGCCGTATGGCGTGCCCCATTAAGGGGCAACTTAGGGGCAACTCAATGGATGCCATTGTACATCCTTTATCTGTTTAAGACATTAGACAGCACAAAGGGTTATACCAGATATGCCTTAATCGCCGGCATTATGCTCGGATTTAATTTCCTCTCCGAATACTACTATTTTATTATGATGGCGATCTTTACTATCATCGCCTTTGTCTTCTATATGGTAAAGAAAAATGTCGGGGCATTTAGAGCAGTCAAAAAGGCGTGCCTCATCTCATTATTCTCGATACCGTTTATACTGCCAGTTATGTTCTTTGTGATCAAGGTAATCCTTTCGGGCGATACAAGGAAGGTACCGTTATCTATAAATGGTCAAAACATAGTTAATAGCGTCGTAGATTTATTTGGGTTCTTCTGTCCTCATCCGGAAAACCCGATTATTGGACGGTTTTCTTTCTCGGAATACTTTACTGGGCTGGAGAATTTTGCATTCGTAGGGATAAGCGTAATCTTCTTTTCCGCCTTTGGCTGGCTCAGGTCCCGTAAGACGGACAACATGGCATCTTTTTGGTTAATCTCTGCTTTGGTTTTCGTTGTCTTATCCTTAGGCCCCTACCCACATATCCTCGGCAGAGAACTTAGCGTCCCCCTGCCGTTTCTGCTATTCAGATACATTCCGTCATTTGACAACCTGACGATTCCGTCCCGCTTCCACATTCTAACGATGCTCCATATGTCAGTTTTGGCAGGCTACGGCATGAGATATATTCTGGCAAAAAGAAGATACCTCATTG
>JACQZC010000039.1 GCA_016207905.1 Nitrospirota bacterium
ACCGGTTGATCCACTTATAGACCGTCTTGCGGCTGACACCGTAAGTAACCGAAAGCTCTGTGATTGTGAAACAACCTTTAAGCCAGTTCGAAATCAAACTCACTCTCTCGTCCATAGGTCTCACCTCTCTCCATGGCATCACAATACCTCCTTGCTCTGCCATTATACTGTTACCCATGTCCGTAGGTTAATCTGTTACCTATGTTAGCAGGTTGCACCCATTTTCTTGTCCCCTCTATTAAGAGGGGATAAAGGGGTGTGTTTTTCATAACATCTTTGTCTGAAAATCTTAAAACGGTTATTCCCAATTTATTTAATCTCTCAACCTTGTCTTTATCCCTTTCAAATGTCTCTTCAAAACTATGTGTGTAGCCATCTATTTCAATTGCCAGCTTTAACTTATTACAGAAGAAATCTACAATGTAGCTACCAATAGGCTTCTGCCTGTGAAAATTATATCCCTTTACCTGATTCCACTTGAGATAGTTCCAGAGTATAATCTCGGTTCTTGTGCTATTGTTTCTTAACCTTTGAGCCAGTTCTTTAAGTTTTGGGTTGTAGTATATTTTGTTCATTACACACCCCCAGCCCCTCTTGATAGAGGGGAGCATAACTGACCGTATGTTGTCCCTTCCTCTCTCTGAAGTAAGAATAACCCCTTTGCCCTTATCTTAAGCAGGCACATCTTTTCTGTCAAGAAAAATTGCTTCTTATTATGAAAAAAAACTTGCTATTTGAGAACTGCTCTGATAAACTTCTCGATATAATTTAATTCCTTATTAAGGAGGTGGATACGATGAGAAGACTGTTTTTATATGCCTTAACCCTTATGCCAATGGTCATGGCTATAGCTTGCGCAACAGTAGAAAAGAAGTAGGGATTTTATACTTCAACGAAAGGAAGGGACAACGCCTCATGGGAACATGAGAAGCGTTACTGATTACTACCAGGCTTTTGAGAGAGGCAAAATGATATTTCAAGACCTGAACTTCCCATTTATTCTGCTTAGGAATGTGTGCTTCCCAAGGATGTTTTCCTTCGTAATCCTCTCCGTTAGCATATTCTTTTTTGCCATTGCCTGCTACGGGCAGGAGCTCGGCACTTTAAGGGAAAAGATAGTTCTTCTTCCGGGCTCCGATGTTGCTCTTGCTTATGGGACGATTCAGTGCTATGACTACGACAAATATTTTGTAATAACAGCTGAACCACCCGCTTCACCAGGTAGTAACATCCTCGTAAAGCGCAAGGCTGACTACGACGGCTCTATTGCATGTAGCTATATTGTGGAAGATAAGGACTTCGAGGTTAAAAACGAATGGGCGGAATATTTCTTTGGAATATATGAGGACCTCCTTTTTGTTGACAGTGGAACATGCCCCTGTCCACGCCTATTAATAATCTATGATATCTCTAAAAAGAAAGAGGTCTATGAGACATCTTATTCCGAGACAATAGAAATAGACGGCTCGAAGCTCTCTTTCTGGTTTGAGACTGAAGAGGCAAACAGGGAGAACTGTCCGAATTATGATGAAATTTCCCATGGAATCAGTGCCGCTATAGAGACACTGGTCATACTCGACCTTAAGGATTTCACTCTGCATAAGACAGATAAAACCCGATGTGAGCACCGCATGTAATATTCATGAAAAAGTTCTTTTTAATTGTATTGTTCTGCCTGATTCTTTTTAACACTTCCAGTCATGCGAAAGATGCCATACTGGGTTCTGATAACGTCACAGTCACAGAACCGATTACATGTTATGAATATGAGAGATACTTTGTAGTTATAAGAGAGGATATCCTCGTAAAATCTAATATCGACTACAAGTCTCTGCCAAAGTGCATGTATGTCGTAATCGATAATGATTTCATGGTCAAGGGAGAGCATTTCTATGGGATATACAAAGACCTCATGTTTACACTCAAGGGTGAAATGCGTAATACATTGTCCATTTACAGCATTCCGGGAAAGAAAAAGATTTACGAAACAGCATATTCAGGACCGATAGAGATAACAAAAGACTCAAAACTTTCTTTCTGGCTTGAGACAAGCATTGCAAGAAATTCGACCTTAATTATTTTACTTTGTCGAAGACGAATCAAACCCGCCATGTCTTCAGATGGCGTAGGTAGGTGGTAAATTATTAATAGGTTCAGGTCTGAAATATTATTTTTTGCCTTTTCCAGATAGCCTGCGGCAGTATGAATAAGTTCAGATACATGTGAGACTGAAATGGTGTATAAAAATTATTTTTATTTTCCCACCCACCCCCCCTGTCTTAAGGTATGGGGGCAAAGCCCCCATGCCCCTTATTATTGTCATTCCGACTTGTTCGGAATCCATCTTTCTTTTAAGAAGGATTCCCGACGCGCTTTGCTTGCGGGAATGACAGAGGGGATAGGGGGACTTTGTCCCCCTATATTAAAAAATAATTCCCCTCCATGAAGGGAGGGGATTAAGGGGAGGGTGAATGACATCATCAGTAAGAAGAATCCCATGGTTTGTCTCATATGTGTTGAACCCATACAGTTGTTTGCCTTATTTAAAGAGAGATGCTAAGATATAAGATGTCTAAGGGAAATCTTCCATTGGGTCTAACTTTCGATGATGTCCTTTTAGTGCCTTCAATGTCCGATGTCGCGCCAAAAGAGGCAGACCTTTCGACAAACTTGACTTCAAATATAAAGCTAAACATACCACTTCTTAGCTCTGCAATGGACACAGTGACAGAATCCGAAATGGCAATAGCAGTGGCAAGGGAAGGTGGCATAGGGATTATACACAGGGCAATGTCTCCTCAAAAACAGGCAGGAGAAGTGGAGAGGGTAAAGAAATCGGAAAGCGGAATGATAATAGACCCAATTACCATCTCCCCACAATCGCCAATATCAGAGGCACTTTCGCTCATGGAGAAATATACAATCTCAGGAGTACCTGTCACAGTCGAGAAAAGACTTGTTGGGATTCTCACAAACAGGGACCTCAGATTCGAGACGCGGTTTGACAAGAGGGTCTCTGAGGTGATGACAAAAGACAGGCTCATTACAGCACCAGTTGGCACAGACTTGGATAAGGCAAAGAAACTCCTCCATAAATACAAAATCGAGAAGCTTCCAATAGTGGATAAGGATTTTAATCTTAAGGGACTTATAACTATCAAGGACATAGAGAAAAGAAGGAAATACCCTAATTCATGCAAAGACAAGATGGGCAGATTAAGGGTTGGTGCCGCAGTTGGAGTTGGCGAAGAGGCAATCGAAAGGGCAGAGATGATTGTGGGCGCAGGCGCCGATGTCTTAGCAATAGACACTGCACATGGCCACACAAAGGCAGTGGTTGAGACCCTGAGGAGACTTAAGAGGCTATTTAAGTTGGATGTTATTGCAGGCAATGTAGCAACCCAGGAGGCAACGAGAGACCTTATAAGGGCAGGTGCCGATGCAATAAAGATTGGAATAGGTCCGGGCTCGATATGCACAACAAGAATAATTGCAGGAGCAGGAGTGCCACAGATTACAGCCATAATAGACTGCTATAAGGTCTCGAGCAAGGCAGGTATACCTCTTATAGCAGATGGAGGCATAAAGTACTCAGGAGACATAACAAAGGCACTTGCAGTGGGTGCAGATGCTATAATGATAGGCTCTCTTTTTGCAGGCACAGACGAATCCCCTGGCGAGATTGTTCTTTATCAGGGAAGAAGCTATAAGGTCTACAGGGGAATGGGCTCCTTAGGAGCCATGCAGTCAGGCACCCGAGATAGATACATGCAGGCTGGCATAGAGTCAAAAAAACTCGTCCCCGAAGGCGTAGAAGGAAGGGTTCCTCATAAAGGACCTCTTTCATACACGGTCAACCAGCTTATAGGAGGACTAAGGGCTGGTATGGGTTACTGCGGTTCAAAAAACCTTAATGAGCTTAAAAGAAAAGCAAGATTCATAAGAATCACCAATGCAGGGCTTAGGGAAAGCCATGTCCATGATGTCATTATCACAAAAGAAGCTCCTAATTACAGGACAGAGTGGTAAAGACAGTTCCTTTAGTCCCATTTTAGCTTTCTTATAATGAGTGGGGTAAGTATGGTCGTTATTAGTGACATGAGGACTACTGCTACATAGATGTCCTGATGGATGATATTAGATGTCAGTCCTATCAGTGCAACTATCATTGCGACCTCTCCCCTCGGAGACATCCCAAGGCCGATAATCAAAGACTCTTTCTTACTGAAACCGACCAGCCTTGAAGGCACACCACAGCCAAGAAGTTTTGTTAATATGGCAATAAGGAGTAAGACCACATAAAATGGTAACATCTTAAATGTTAGTTCCCTGAGATTTGCCAGTATCCCCACACTCATGAAGAATATTGCACCAAAGATTATATGAAGATACTCTGCACCTTCTTTTAGTCCCTTACTGTGTTTGAACCTTACTCCTTCAAGCACAGCACCCGCAAGAAATGCACCAACAATTGCAGAAAGCCCTATAAGCTCAGCAACAGAGGCATACAGAAAACAGAACATCACTGCCATGATAAATAGGAAATCAGGAAACCTCTTAGCAAATTCCTTCTCATCCAGTTTTATGAATAGCTTCTTTATGTGTGGTGCGACAAATATTCCTGCAAGCAAAAAGACCGTTGCTTCTATTGCCACTACCGCTATATCCATAACAGATACATCCCCTTTTGTTGACTGTATAACAATTGACAATGCAATCAACCCTAAGACATCGTCTATTACAGCGGCTCCGATTATTGCCCTTGCAGCAGGGGTATTAAGCTTTTTCATCTCCTCTAAGACCTTTGCTGTAATGGCAATGCTTGTTGCAGTTAAAGAAACACCTATGAACATGGACTCCTTTAATCCATAGCCAAATAAGACACCGATAAAATACCCTGCTACCCATGGCAGGAGAAGCCCAACTAATGCTATGAACATATACTTTATCTGGTAAACATCTCTAATCTTGAATTCCAGTCCTATGGAGAAAAGAAGCAGTATCGCTCCGAGATGGGCAAGCATCTTTATGGCATCGGTATACTGGATGATGCCAATGAGGCTTGGACCAATTATTACTCCGATGACTATTACCCCAACGACTGCTGACTGGTTAATTCGCGAGGATAGAAGATACCCACCGAGGGCAAAAAGCAGAACTAAACTTATCTGTAATTCAATACTTACCATCTGGTAGAAAATCCTATGACTTAAGCCATAGAGGCTTTCAAGGAGGTATTATAACATACCTTTTTCATGCCTTACCGAAGAGGGGCTGGAGGCGTAACAGAGATTTACTTTTTCAAGAGCTTAACAACAAGCACAGGGCAGGGGGTATGACCAATGACCTTTTCTGTGACAGAGCCCATAAGAAGCTTCTTTATGCCTGTTCTGCCATGAGAGCCCATGAATATGACATCTGCTTTCTTTTCTCCTGCAAGCTCCAGTATCTTGGTGTATGTCTCACCTTCTTTGACAAAGGTCTCCACATTCACATTTGATGTGGATGCCTTCTCTTGGACATCTTTAAGGAATGTCTTTGCCTTTTTAATAAGGTCATCAACTATCTCAGGTGCCTGTGCAAGGAACTCATCTGTGACATCAACGACAGAGATTGCTACAAGATTACTACCATAGGATTTTGCAAACTCAACTGCCCTTTCAGTGGCGAGCCTGCCAAATTCCGAGCCATCTACTGCAAGCAGTATGTTCTTAAAGCCTATGTGTGCATCCCTCGGAATAACGAGGACATCCTTCTTTGAATGGCATATAACCCTTGCGGTGACAGAGCCCATGAAAGCCCTTTCGAGGGCTCTCATGCCCCTTCTACCCATCACAATGAGGTCACAGTTTTCCTCTTCTGCTACATCTATAATCTTCTCGTATGCCTCGCCCTGCTCAAGGTTTACCATTACAGAAGCACCCTCTGCCTTTGCAACCTCAGTTGCCTCTTTAATGAGTTTCTCGGCAGAACCTTTTAGGACTTCCTTTATATTTCTTACAGCGGTGAGGTCAAGCTCGCCTTCATAAGATGGCACAACCGCTACCACCTTTATCCAGCTTTTTTCTGTCTCTGCAAGCCTTATTGCCTGCTTGAGTGCATTCTTACTTGAGATTGAGCCGTCATATGCAACGAGAAGCTTTTTATACCTTCCCATGCTCTAATACCTCCTTGGCAGATATTTCATGCTCTGCCCTTCTGCCCTGCCATATGGCACGAATAATAATGAAGGCTCCAATAACTAAGGCTAAAATCATTATAACAAAACTTATATTCCTAAGCATCTTCACTGTGCCTTCGCCCAATGTTGCAATGAGCTTAAGCTGTGACATGTAAACAGGAACCATCAAGCCTCTGCTTACAAGCACAATAACCATTATGACGCCCATCACTACCTTTATTAGATAGGGCTTTACATATGTAGTGCCCATGGCTCCAAGCTGTACACCAAATAAAGAGCCTGCAAGGATTATCATTGCAAGCCGAATGTCCACAAGACCGCTCAGGGCATACTTAAAAGACCCACCACATCCCATGACAAATGCAATAACGAGCTCCGAGGCAGATGCCATGAGGCTCGGTGCCCCAAGAACATAAATCATTGCAGGCACCCCTACAAAGCCTCCAACTGCAATGGTAGCGGCAAGCATGCCTGTTGCAAAGCCAAGTGGTATGGTAAAGAGCACAGAGACCTTTGCCCTGAGACTCTTAAAGTAAACCATAGTGCCTGGTATGTGGATAGACTGCACCCACCGTGCCAGTTTAGTGACCTTCTCCTCCTCAAGTGCGTTCCCTGATTTATGAATCTTCCATGCATCCCTAAGGACATACCCTCCAACTATTGCAAGGATTACTACAAATGCCGTACTCACATAGAGGTTTGAGCCTGCATCCCCAAAACTCTTTTTGATACTCTCCTGTATATGGGCGCCATATAATACTCCAGCCTCGGCGGAAATTCCGAGGACTATCCCTATCTTGACATCCACCTGACCGTATCTTGCGCGCTTTATCGCTCCCACAAGGGCCTTCGGGAACTTATGACACATGTTGCTTGCAACTGCCACAAGCCCAGGCACACCCATGCTCATCATGGCAGGGGTGAGAACAAAGGCACCGCCTGAGCCTATAAACCCGCTTACAAGTCCTCCTACAAACCCAACAATAAATAAGTAGATAATCTTTATGAGGTCAAGGTCTAAAAAATTAACAGCCTCTTTGGCTATATCATTCATCTTATTTTACCCCCTTATGCTTTTTAGAAGCCTCAACACCAAGAGCAGTCCAGAAATGGCTTGTGAAGGTGCCATGGACAATAGAGAATATAAATGCGGTTACTATGGGAAGGATGGCATAAACCACTCCTCCAAGTCCAAAATATTTGTTAATGATGTCCTGCTTCGAGAGCAGAACCGTATACAGTGCTATTGAGCCTATTCCCCACAATACTGTCTTTAAATAAGGCTTTTTTTTCGTGCTTTGTGAACTACCCATCATATTCCTCCTTTATCGTGTTACACTGCCTCCGAGACCACAACGAGTGGACATTTAATCCTGCTCCATGAGTCCGAAAGCTTTTTGCCTTCCTCGCAATCGATATCGAGGGTATTTGAGGATTCTACGATTACAAACTGCAGGTCTCTTCTTTTTTCTGTGTAATCAATAATCTCTTTTTTGATACAACCCTCTTTTCTTTTTGTCACCTTGAAGTCTATTCCCTCTTTTTTTGCCTCATCCCCAAATACCCTTAAAATGTCATCATCCTTAGTTGAGACATAAAGAACCTCAAGCCCTGCACCTATCCTCTTTGAGATATTAAGGGCATATCTAAATGACCTTTTGTCTGATTCATCTCCAGTAAGCACCAGAAGCACATTCTCCTTCCTTAAAATCTCCCTCGCAATGTCAAACTCGCCAGCCTCCGCAAATGCGGAAGCTGACATCATGTCCTCAAAATGCTTCCTTAAATTGCCCAATATTTGTCTTCCCTTAGCTCCTTGCCGGAGCAGGGCTGCCGTCACTGCTTTTTCTTTTTTCCTGAAGGAGTTCAGGCTGTTTCTCCTCTTTGCGCTCAACTTCTTTAAGTATCTGCCTTGCAGTTTCATGCTCACCTGCCTCTGCAAAGGTAATTGCAGTGAATAAGTTCTCAAGCCTCTTCATAAACCTTTTCATACACACCTCCTTGCTTTGTAAGCCAATCTTATACATTCAATTTCCATGCCAGAATCTAACTCATTGAAATATTTAGATTTTTCAGTATGGAGGCACAGAGCCATGTTGCAATATGCATCGCAAAACAGAAACCCCTTTTACTGAAAGCATTTAAGCCTGTTGCATTTAAAAAAGTGGGGTTGCATTTTGCAATGAATTAGTGATAAACTTCAGGTGTGCTTATACAGCCAAGCATTCAGAGAAAGGTAAGCTATGGATATTATCTGTGCCTGGCACTGATAGTCGTTGTGTCGGTTTTAAACTACCTGAACCTCAAAAGGATTGAGAGAAAGATTACCTTCAACCTTATAATCTCCGAGTTCTTTGATGCAACTTTGGAGATGAGGAGGTTTGAGAAGAATTATATCCTTTATAAAAATACCGATGACTACAATGAAAACCTAAAGTTTACAAATGTAGTAGAGGATATTTTAAGAAAAAATAAAGGGGAAATCATAAGATTTTCGCCTGCCACTAACATCTCTCATCTTGAGACCATAATCGCAGAGTATAAATTACTCATGAATGAATATTTCACAGTAAATGCATCGGTAAATCCTACCAGTGAATACATCCTTGAAGGCACGATAAGGGCAAGTGGAAAAGCGATTGTTACTGGAGCAGAAGCCATAGCAGAGCGGGTGAGGGCACGCATGCAATCGCTTATAGTGTTCTCAGGAAGACTCCTGATTGCCTCCATTATGTTTTTGATTGTTGCCGGATGCCTTATCGGTCAATATCTATCCCGCGTGGTTGTAAGACCACTTAAACAATTAGAGAACGCTATGCAGGATGTCTCAAGTGGGCATTTCAACAGCCTCCCCATCACATCATCTGACAGAGAAATAATCTTGTTAAAAGATGCATTCAGCAAGATGATTGCGGAGCTTGACGCCAGGCAGATGCATCTCATCCATTCCGAGAAACTTGCATCACTTGGAACTCTTATTTTCGGCGTAACCCATGAACTTAACAACCCCCTGTCCAACATTTCTACCTCCTGCCAGATCCTCAAGGAAGAATTAGAGAAAGCATCTCCTGAATACAAGAAAGAACTCCTTGACCAGATTGAGAACGAGACCGACAGGGCAAGGGATATTGTAAGGGCAATTCTTGATTTCTCAAGGGCAAGGGAAAAAGAGCGAATAAACCTGAAACAGACGGTCAACGAGTCAATCAGATTTATCAAAGCCGAGGTGCCTTCCAAGATTGATATTATCGTAAACATCCCTGAGGACATCACACTCTTTGCAGACAAGCAGAGAATCCAGCAGGTGTTTCTCAACCTCATAGCAAATAGCATCTCCGCGATACCTGAAGAGGGAAAGATATCAATATCCGCAAATGCCAATACCAGAGACAAGACAACCGAGATAAAGGTCTCTGATACTGGTGTCGGCATGGATAAAACAATTCTTTACAAGGTTTTTGACCCCTTCTTTACCACAAAGTCCGCAAAGAAGGGTCATGGACTTGGCCTGTTCATTGTGCATAGCATCATAGAGGAGCACGGGGGCATAATAGAAGTCGACAGCCAGCCTGGCCGCGAAACGACATTTCTGATAAAACTACCTGAAAGGAGCACTGAGGATGGAAGCTAAGGTAAGACTTTTAATAGTAGAAGACGAAAAGGTAGCGCTCAAAAACCTTGAATATGTAATGAAAAAGGAAGGCTATGCAGTGGTCAGCACCGCAAGCGGTTCCACCGCCCTCAAGATACTCAGTGAGCAGGACTTTGATGTCGTACTGACCGATTTGAAGATGGAAAAGGTAAACGGAATAGAGGTGCTCGGAAAATGTAAGGAACTTTATCCCGACACAGAGGTGATAATGATTACAGCCTATGCAAGCATCCCCTCAGCAGTTGAGACGATGAGGAAAGGTGCTTATGATTATATTGCCAAGCCCTTTAAACTTGATGAGGTAAGAAAGGTTGTGAAGGAGGCAGTTGAAAAGGTAAGGCTTAAGAAAGAAAACGCTGAGCTCAGGGCACTCATAGAGAAGTTTGAAGGAAGGGTAAAGCTCATAACGCAGGAGCCGGCTATGCAGAGGCTTCTTGAGACAGCAAGACAGATTGCACCTACTGACTGCAATATCGTCCTTACAGGTGAAAGTGGCACAGGAAAAGAGCTCTTCTCAAGGTACATACACTTCCATAGCAAAAGGGCTGAAGGGCCTTTCTTTGCAATCAATTGTGGTGCATTCACAGAGGAGCTTCTGGGAAACGAGCTATTTGGACATGAAAAAGGTGCATTCACAGGCGCAACCACGCTCAAGAAGGGGCTTATAGAGATGGCATCAGAAGGCACACTCTTTCTTGATGAGATAATTGAGATGCCAGCCAGCATGCAGGTAAAGCTCCTGAGGGTAATTCAGGAAAAAGAGGTCTTAAGGCTTGGAGCAACAGAGCCTCTGAAAGTAGATGTAAGGTTTATATCTGCAACAAACAGGGATATTCAGGATGCGATAAAGGACGGAAGCATGAGGCAGGACCTTTATTTTAGATTAAATGTTGTCTCACTTCACATCCCGCCTCTTTCAGAAAGAAAAGACGACATACCTCTCCTTAGCTATTATTTCCTGAAGAAGCACTCTACACTTATGAAAAAGGATGTTTCTGAAATCTCAGAGGAGGTCCTATCAGTTCTGATGAATTATGATTTTCCGGGAAATGTAAGGGAGCTTGAAAACATCATAGAGCGAGGTGTTGCACTTACAAACGGAAGCACCATAGAGATTGCCCATCTACCTCTTGACCTAAGGGAGCTAAGCATAAGGACATTTCGTAAAAAAGAAGGCAAGATTCCATCCCTTGAAGAGCAGGAAGAGGCTTACATAAAGTGGGTTCTCAAAGAAGTAGGTGGCAACAAGACCTTAGCCTCACAGATACTTGGCATAGACAGGGTATCACTCTGGAGAAAGCTCAAGAAATACGGGCTTGAGAAGGACTAAGCCCTTTTTAGCTTCACAACCAATACAGCACACCCTGCATGGCCAATGACCCTTTCTGTAACAGAGCCCATGAGGAATTTTTCAACACCTGTCCTTCCATGTGAGCCCATAACTATAAGGTCTGCATTCTTGCCATGGGCAGTCTCAACGATTACCTCATAGGGCCTTCCGCCTGCTATGATGCCCTCAACAGAGACACCTTCTTTTTGAGCAAGCTCCTTTGCCTGTGCTATATCCTTTTCTGCCCTATCAATCTCTACGGAAGCAATAAGGCCCTTTTGCATCTCAAACTGTGTAATATCAAACGGAGAAACCTCTCCTGCATGAACAGCAGACACCACATAGAGCCTTGCCCCGCATCTTTTTGCTATGCCTACTGCCTCAGAAACTGCCTGATTACTAAAAAGAGAGCCGTCTGTTGCAACGAGGATATTCTTACAGAGTATACTTGCCTGCCTTGGAACAACCAACACATCGCATGCCGAATGGCCAATGACCTTTGCTGTAACAGAGCCCATCATGAGCTTTTTAAGACCTGACCTTCCCCGCCTTCCCATAACTATCACATCAGCTTTAAGTTTTCCTGCTTCTTCGACTATTGCCTGATACGGTGCTTCAGTTCTTCTTATGAGTGTCTTACAGTCAACCCCTTCTTTCAAAGCCCTTTCTCTTACAGAGGCAAGGTGCTGTTTTGAGCCAACCTCCATCTTTTCAACGAGCTTTGGTGCGAGGGCTTCAAATTCAGGATTAAACTCTATGACATATAATGCTGAGAGCTCACACTTACAGTTTTTAGCAAGCCTTACTGCTTCCCTTATTGCACCCTCGCTGAACTCTGAGCCATCTGTTGAAAGAAGCAGTCTTTCAAGCCTTATAGAACATAATTCTTCCATATCAGTGCCCTCCTGCCTTCAGTATGCCTGATGCCGCAAGAGCTAAGACTGCTACCTCAAGCACACAAAGGATAAAATATATAGTGTCTTTCTTTTTAAGAAGCACAGGCATGATTGCAATATAGCAGATTATGGTGACACCAGCAAGAAAGGCTATACCTATAAAATTCAGAAAGTCTCCATTTCCAACCATAGAAAGCCATGACCATCCTGCGTGTACATCTGCGGTTTTAAGATACTCATGCACAGAAAGCCCCCAGTATTTCGGCAAATCCTCTATAGGCATATACGGCTTAAGAATGCCTGTGAGGTATACTATGAATGTCACTACGACTGCAAGCAGTCCTAATTTCATGCCTTTGTCAAGAAGCCCTGCGTATATAAGCTGTTCCTCAGTTGCCTGATGTTTTGACATTGACTTCCTCCTTATTTCCAGATTTCAAGCCCTTTAAGCAACGCCCTTAGCCCTGCAAAAAGAAGCATTACTATGACTATATATCTGACTGCGGATGGCCTTGTCTTTGTGAGGATTCTCACGCCAACTATAGAGCCAAGCATTATTCCCACGATAGAGGGCACAACCATCATTGGAAGCACTGCGCCATTGTTCATATAAATCCATGCCGCAGATGTATCTGTTATTGAAAGCAGAAACTTGCTTGTTGCAACAGAGACCTTTAGCGGTGCACCCATCATAAGATTCAAGACAGGCACATTTGCCCACCCAGCTCCAAGGCCAAACATACCTGCCATTACACCTATTATTATAAAGAGAAAAAGACCCTTCAGGGTTCTATGGACCTTCCAGTTTACATCCTCGCCAGTTGATGCCTCGTAATAAACACCGCTTATCCTGAGGGCATTTGAAAGGGCATCTGCCTTTTTAACCTCAGGATACTCAGATTTTTTAGCCATAAGCATTATAAAGACTATACCCAGTATTGTAGCGCCCAATGCTGTCTGCACTATATTTGTAGGTAGTGCAAGACCTATCATTGCACCTACTATGGCACAGGCAGAGGCTATGAGTGCAACTGGTATTGCAAGCCTTAGGTCAGCCAGACCTCTTTTGAGAAGCCCTGGTCCTGCGGCAAGTGCACCTGAAAGCGCAACCAAAAGCCCTGCACCTCTTACAAAATCAAGATGAAACGGGAAAAAACCACCGATTATCGGAACAAAAAGCACACCGCCTCCAACCCCTCCTAAGACTGCCAACACACCTAATATAAATGTCACTACGAATAATACTAAGGGCCAGACCCACCACGGAACATTGCTTTCTGATGTGGTCGGCATCACCACCTCTCCCTCAGATGCAAAAACACCTTCTCCAAAGATACCTGCCACCAATAGTAATAAAACTAAAACTCCAATAAACCTGAACTTAACCAAGGTCTCTCCTCCTTCAAAGTGTTTCAAATAGCAATACTCGTGTTTAATTTTAAAACACTTGATATTACCTTATTTTCGAGTAAAGGTCAAGTCAAGATTTGAGCCTGACAAGCCAAATTAGAAATGTCCTATTTTATGTTATTGCCTCAACGCAATTGTCATTCCCGCTTGTCGGGAATCTTTCCGGCCTGAGTGCGGGAAAGAAGGATGCTGGACAAGCCAGCATGACAGACAGGGATGGCTTAAAAGGGCTGTATAGCATGACTGTTTTTAGGACATTTCTATTTTGGTATTACAGTCAAGATTTGAGCCTGACATAAAGTGGTGCCAGTTGAATTCCCCCTTTTCTGTGTTAAAATCCAGACATGTTGCTCAGTTGGAGAGATTACAGCTTTGACTTTTCCCTGAAGACCTATGTAATGGGTATCCTCAATGTCACGCCTGATTCCTTTTCAGACAGAGGGCTTTATATGGATAAGTTAAGTGCAATAGAGCGGGCATTGGAGATTGAAGACGAGGGCGCAGACATCATTGACATAGGAGGTCAGTCCACAAGGCCAGGCTCAGAGCCTGTGTCAGTAGAGGAGGAGATAAGAAGGACCGTTCCTCTTATTTCTGCCATTTCAGGAAGGCTTGACATCCCAATATCCATTGACACATATAGAGGAGAGGTAGCAAAAAGAGCTATCGAGGCAGGTGCATCCATTGTCAATGATATAAGCGGATTAAGGTTTGACCCTGAGATGGCATCTGTTGTTGCACGCTCCAGTGTCCCTGTCATAATCATGCACATAAAAGGCACTCCAAAGGATATGCAGAAGAGCCCGAAATATAAGGCACTGATTTTAGAGATTATGGATTATCTAAAAGAGGGCATAAGGATTGCGACAGGTGCAGGCATCAGAGAGGACATGATTGTCATAGACCCGGGAATCGGCTTTGGAAAAACATTTGACCACAACCTCGAAATAATAAAAAACCTCCATGAATTCACCCTCCTTGAAAAACCCATACTCATAGGCCCTTCGAGAAAGGCATTCATAGGAAGGATTCTTGGAGATGCACCTCCTGAAGAGAGGCTCGAAGGCACAGCAGGAGCAGTTGCAATCTCGGTATTTAATGGTGCAAATATAGTGAGGGTACATGATGTAGCCCGAATGCTAAAGGTCGTAAAGGTTGCGGATGCAATAAGAATAGGAAGAATCCTCTAAAAGGGGTTCCAGAGATGGCATGAAACCAATCTTCCCATGTGTTCCTTTAGCAATGGGATGACCCTGTCGCAGGGCTGAAATCTCTTTGGGCATCTCGGATGAAACGGACATCCCGAAGGTATATTTATAGGGCTTGGCACATCGCCTTTTAAAGATGGTTTTGTCCTGACCACTGGTTTTATGCTTGGCAAAGAGGAAAGTAATACCTCTGTATATGGGTGAAGGGGCTTGCCAAAAAGCTCCTCTGCAGGCGAAAACTCTACAATCTTTCCAAGGTACATCACTGCCACCTCATTGCTTAAGTATTCGACAACCCTGAGGTCATGGCTTATGAAGATGAACGAAAGTCTGAACTGCCTCTTTAGCTCGATAAGAAGATTCAGGATTTGTGCCTGTATGGAGACATCTAAAGCAGAAAGAGGCTCATCCGCAACAATGACCTCCGGGGATGTAGCAAGTGCCCTCGCAATGCAGAGTCTCTGCCTCTGTCCTCCGCTAAACTCATGAGGGTATGAGCTAAGGACATCATTCAGCCCGACCTGTCTTAAAAGCTCTATAACCTTGTCTTTTAGCTCGGATTTCCTTGAAAGCCCATGTATCTTAAGAGGCTCTGAGATTGTATCAAATACAGTCTTTCTCGGATTAAGGGATGCAAATGGGTCCTGAAATATAATCTGAACTGACTTTCTGAATGCCTTTAGCTTGTCGCCTTTCAATTCAAAGACATCCCTGTCCTTGAATAGCACCTTGCCTTCTGTTGGCAGGATGAGCCTCAGGATGAGCCTTGCTATGGTGGATTTTCCGCATCCTGATTCTCCAACTATGGAAAGCACCATTTCTTTCTCTAATGAAAGGCTGACTCCGTCCACTGCCTTAAGAAGTTCATGCCTCATTGGAGATACCCTGAGGAGGAAGTGCTTTTTGAGCTCCTTAACCTCTATTAGTGCCATCTTATCTCCTCTGCCCTAATGCACCTTGAGCTGTGCCCTGAGGAGATTTCCCTTAGAATTGGCTCTTCCTTTTGACACTCAGGCTTCATAAACCTGCACCTCGGAGAAAACTTACAGCCTGCCGGAAGGCTCTCTAACTTTGGCACAGAGCCTGGTATTGGCGTAAGAGGTATATCCTTTCTTTGTGGCAGGGATTCAAGAAGCCCTATAGTGTATGGATGAGCCGGAGATGAGAATATCTCCTCGGTAGATGCAGTCTCGACAAGCCTTCCTGCATACATAACCGCAACATCCTTTGCGTTTTCCCTTATTATCCCCAAGTCGTGAGTTATAAGAAGTATGGACATATCCCTTGTCTCTATAAGCCCCTTAAGGAGTTCGAGGATTTGTGCCTCTATCGTTACATCGAGGGCAGTTGTTGGCTCATCGGCAATCAGCAAAGAGGGATTACATGCAATTGCCATTGCTATCATTATCCTCTGCCTCATCCCTCCTGACATCTGGTGCGGATATTCCCTCAAACGAATCTCTGGAGATGGAATCTTCACTGCCCTCAAGAGGTCAACTGTCATTTCATCGGCATGTTTTTTTGAGACCTTAAGGTGGGTGGTGATAGCCTCTTTTATCTGGTAGCCAACCCTTAATACCGGGTTTAAAGAGGTCATCGGCTCCTGAAATATCATAGAGACCTCCTTGCCCCTTACCTTCTGCATCTCCTCATCCCTCAGACCAAGAAGGTTTCTGCCATTAAGGAGTACACTTCCTTGTGCCTGAAAATTCTGAGGAAGTATGCCCATAATGGAAAGGGCAGTAAGGCTTTTTCCACATCCGCTTTCGCCAACAAGTCCTGATACAGAGCCTTCACTTAGGCTAAAATTCAGGTCATTTACAATCCTTACTGGTTTTGCTTTGAAGGATATATTAAGTCCCCTTACCTCAAGAAGGGACACTAACTTTTACTCTCCTTTTTTAAGGAGATTGATATAGGATTCTGCTTCTTTGAGGTTTGGATTCTTGCTGAGGGCGGTTGACCATTCTTCGAAGGCAAGACCTGTAAAGCCTTTCATGTAGTATGTAAGACCGAGTTGAACCCATGCATGCCCGTAATGAGGGTTTATCTCTTTTGCCTTGGTAAAATGCTCTATTGCCTCGTCATAAAGCTCCTTGTTCCTCAAGGCAATGCCTAACTTGGTATGAACATCAGCAAGGTTTGGCTTGAGCTTGAGGGCTTTCTTATACTCCTCTATTGCATCCTCGTAAAGGGAGAAATCGAAGTAGAGATTGCCTAACCTGTAATGCTCATTAGCCAATTTTCCTGCTACAAATGGGTCAAGCTTTCCTGGAGAGGAAACAGCTATCTGAGATGCCTTTAAGAAGACCTCCTGTGCCTTTTCAAACTCTCCAATCTCGTTATATGTTATAGCCAGATTCAGAGATGCCTCTGTGTATCTCGGATTCAGCTCGATAGCCCTTTTAAAATTATTCACTGCATCGCTGTAAAGACCCTTTAGACTTGCTATTACGCCTAATTTATTATGCACATCCGCATAATCTGGCTTTAGCTTTATTACCTCCTTGAGCATTACCTCTGCCTCTGAGTATCTGCCTTTATCGTACAGCTCTCTTCCGTGCTCGTAAAGCTCTCTTAAGGTCTCATCCATAAAACAGAGTATAGAGGAAATCATGGATAAGGGTCAAGTCTGGCTCTCTTTCTTGTCAAGCCAAAGTAGAAATCTCTTTGCCTCATGTGTGCCTTGTCCTCTTTTCATTCTACCTCCTTCAATCCTGTCACCCTGAACCCTAACCGTCACCCTGAACTCGATTCAGGGTCTAATGTTTTTGCTTTAGTTTATAG
>JACQZC010000040.1 GCA_016207905.1 Nitrospirota bacterium
CATAGACCTCATGTCCTTTAAGGCAAAGGCATCGAGCATGCTCTATGCAAAAGACAGATTGTGGAAGCAGGATGTGATTGACACAATCACTTATCCAAATGCCTATGAGGATGTTGGAAAGGTTGAGCCAATCGTTTATGGGAAAGACATTCTCATGCCTGCCCTAAGGACAGATTGGGGTGCAAAGACAACCCTAAAGGCAGACATCATTGCATCATCAGTAAGCCTTGAGCTTAGTGATGCCTCAAGGTTTCCTTCCTCTGGCTCGGTATGGATTGATGATGAAAAAATAGGCTATGTCTCTAAATCAGGTAATATCTTAAATACACTCACGAGGGCTCAGTCTGGGACAACTGCAACATCCCATAGGGCAGGTGCCGAGACATGGGAGCATAAGGCACAGTATGATAGCCTTCTTGCAAGCCATGAGCTTCACTCTCTGGGAGACATCTTCGCTGAGATAGACAGGAAACTTTTAAGGGTTACATCAGGTGTCTCTGGTGTTTATGAGAATGGCAAACATAAACTCAGAGCAACAGAGCAGATTAAGGTTCAGGCTGTAAAGGATGATGTAGGTATTTCTCAGGGAAGCCATGGTCATAGCTCACCAGCAACACAGACGAGGATTCCCATCTCTGCGAGTCATGGTGGCAACTGGTTTAACTGGTCAGGTGTTGATGCAAATGTCTTTGACCAATCAGACATCACATATTTACAGGGAAATAACAACACGATTGATTTAGGATGGGGAATGATTACAGCAAACTTTAATGCTTACACTGGACCAACACCCACGGCAGTTTATCTTTGCGTTACGCATACATTTTCTTCTTCTGTGGTTGGTGCAATCCCCAAGATTGCAGGCGAAGGTGGCTTATGGATAGATTTAGATGCCTCCGGTGTTAAGGTAACACAGAAGGTATATTTTGGAACAACTGTTCCGACACAGGTTAAGTATAAAGGAGAAAATAATAGCACTGCTCGTAATATATCCTTTTATGTTTATGAGATGTGGCTTGAGGTGCATACATCCTCTACATCCTCAGACCCAGCCACAGGTGTGGCAAAAACAGGTGGCATTATTGCAACCCGCACAGTAGACCGCTTCCATGCAGTCGTCTCTGGTTATAAAGACCCTGATGGAAAATATGGAGGAATAGGCTCTCTCATCGAGAGACCCGACTTGGTGATAAAGCATTTCTTAGTTCAAAAGATGGGATTTAGTTTTTCTGAGATTGATACGATGTCTTTTAATAAGGCAAGTGTGGATTATGGCATTTTATGCTCAGGAGCAGGATTTGCTTTTGTGATTGACTCTAAAATCAAGCCCTCCGAGCAATTAAAAAGACTTGCCTTTGAGTGCAGGTCTACTGTCAAGTATATCAAGGGCATGTGGTATTTAGATGTCCTTGCCGATACTGCACCTTCGGCTTTAAGGACAATCACATATAAAGAGCTTGCTGGTGAAGGAGCAAGATTTGTCTTTTCAAAAATTCCAATCTATGCCCTTGCCAATGACCTCTCTGCTAAATTCAAAAAGGCTTACTCTAAATTAGGCTCGGAATCGGATTGGGACGGAACATCTAAGATAACGGATTCTACCTCTGCTACGAAGTATGGCTCATATCCAAAGGAATTTGAGTTTGAATTCGTAAGGACTCAGTCAATGGCAGACAATGTTCTTACTCACATCCTTAAGCAGAGAAAGATGCCATATCTTGTTGTTTCATTCCCTGTTTTTTGGGAGCACTTTGATTTAAAGGTGGGAGATACCATCGAGATAGACAATCCCCTCTATGACGGTAAGAAATTCTTTATAGAGGAGATAAGAAGGGATAAGGCAAAGGCAGAGGTCAAGGCAGTTGAATGGTGGTACGGTAAGAAATTCTTTATAGAGGAGATAAGAAGGGATAAGGCAAAGGCAGAGGTCAAGGCAGTTGAATGGTGGTAAGGAGGAAGTTTAAGTCTTCATAACCGTCAAGCCCTTCTTTCTGTTATAATTATCTATGAAGCTTCTTTTGCATATGTGCTGTGCAAATTGTAGTCTTTATCCTGTCAAGAATCTTACATCAAAAAAAATAGAGTTAAAGGGTCTCTGGTTTAACCCCAATATTCATCCAGAGGAGGAATATCTGAATAGGCTCGATGCCTTAAAGAGACTCGATGGACTCTGGAGCCTCGATATAGAATACATCGATTACTACGGGCTTGACTACTTTCTCAAGGTGGCTAAGGAAGAAGACCGCTGTAGTGTCTGTTACAGGGTGAGGCTCGGAAAGACTGCCGAGGTTGCAAAAAAGATGGGGCTCGATGGCTTTACCACAACACTCCTTGTAAGCCCTTATCAGAAGTTCGATTTGATAGTGGAGACAGGAAGGGAGATGGAAAGGCTTTATTCGATTCCGTTTTATCTTGAGGACATGAGGCATGGATGGAAAGAGGGTATAAGGGTCTCAAAGGAGCTTGGTCTTTACAGGCAGAGATACTGTGGATGTATGTTTTCGATGATTGACACAGGCACTGGCAATCTAATAAAATAAAAGTTAAACTGCTTAACTGTAAAGTATAGCTTGACTTTTAAGCCGAATTGGTTGAAAATTCAAAACAATGGCAATGGACAATCTCGAAAAACTCAGAGAGAAGGTAGGAAAAGACCCTGCCTCAAAGCTTTTTGTTCCTCTTGCCGAAGAGTATAAAAAAGCAGGAATGCTCGATAAGGCTATAGAGACCTTATCTGCAGGGCTTGTGCTTCAGCCCGGATACATGAGTGCAAGGGTAGCACTCGGAAAGATATTTCTCGAAAAGGGTATGCAGGAAGCCGCAAGGGACGAGTTCGAGAAGGTCATAAAGGCTATACCCGATAACCTCTTTGCCCAGAGAAAACTTGCAGAGATATATATGGGTATGGGCAATACCGAATCTGCCTTAGCCCGATATAAGACAGTCTTAAAACTTAATCCCCTCGATGAAGAGGTATCTTCTGCAATCAAGGAACTTGAGGAGTTTGCCTCTGAAAAATTAACTGCCGAAAAACCTCTACAGGCTGAACCAGTTGAACTCGAAGAGATTATACCCGAGCAACCAGCCTTAGAAGAGGCTGAAACATTAGAGATTCTCACAGAGGAACTGCCATCCGAAGAGCCTGTGGAAATCCCTACGGAAATGCCTGAATTTGTAATGCCTGATGAAACGACCCTTGCTCAACAACCATATCAAGAAGAAACCGAGGAAATAGAAATAATAAAAGAGTCTTCAGAGGCTCTCTCTATAGAAGAGGCAGAAGAATTGCTCAAAGAGGTATCCCTGCCAGAAGAGGCTATCTCTATTCCAGAGGAACTATTGGCTGAAGCTGCCTTACCAGAGGAGACAGATGAGTTTATGCGGCTACATGAGGAGCCCTTAGAGGAAGTTCTTCCAAAGGAAGAGGCAATCTCCGAGACACCTATGACTGTGTCTCATGCCTCATTAGTCCTTGCGGATTCATTTATTTCAGAGGGAAATTATTATGAGGCAATGCGCACATATAAGACACTCCTTAAAGACGACCCTCAGAATAAACGGGTAATGCAAAGAACGCATGAGTTAAAGGCACTTCTTAAACTTCTTGGCAAGGACAAGGAAGTGCTTGTGGTAAGACTGGAAACATTTCTTAATGCTATAAAAAAGAGGGGCAGTGAGCTTTTCAGAAGTTCTTAAAGAAGCAGTAGACAGGGTTGACGGTGCTGTGTCTGCCATGATAATAGGCAAAGACGGGATGCCTGTTCAAGAGTATGTTACCGAGAAGCTCCTAAGTCTCGATGACCTTGGAGCAGAGGCATCGCAGATGATAAAGGATATTGGCATAGCAGCTGAAAACTTAGGTCTTGGAGAGGCAAAGGAGTTTTCTATTATCTCTGACCTCTGCGGAATCGTCCTCAGAAAGATAAACTCGGACTACTATTTTGCCATGGTCATAAAGCCTGATGGTAACTATGGAAAATGCAGGTTTGTCCTTCGCTCCGTTGTTCCAAAGGTTGAGGGAGAGTTTTAATCCGTAAGCTGAAACAAAGAGGGGGCAATGCCCCCTCTTTATAGTGTTTATCTGTCGAGAGTTACCTTCCTGGTTACTGAGTGAATCGGATATTTCTGCTCAGGGTTGCCAAGTTCGTAGAAAAGGTTAACTGTCACATCGGCTTCCCTTACACCCTCGGGGAGGTCGAACTCCATTGTCTCCTTTTTAGGTTTCATCGGCTGAAGGCTCGTATCGCGCAGGTTTGCCACCTTCCAATGTGCTCCATACTTCATCTTGTGGTCCCTGCAGTTCGTAGCCTGCGGATGATAATGCCTTTCCTGCTTGTTCTCTACATCCTTACCATCTTTGTCTTTGTATTTTGCGGTCACTTCCATGACCACTCTGTTATGAGATGGTCAGCCATCAGGGGTTCTATGCCCGGCAGTTGTAGTTATCGTTGTGGACACGACAACCTTAGACACATAAGTGCCTGCCTTTCTCAGCCAATCGTATCCGACGGTCTGCACATCGAGGGAAATCGCCTTGCCGAGGAGCTCTACCGTTGCCTTTTCATCGTTCCAATCAGGTGCTATAAGGTGGTCGCCTTTTTGCATGTGGCAGTTCTGACAGGTCTTTGTTCCGCCTGAGGATATATAGTTATGGAGATAACTGCCATACAGATTTGCACACTGAAATGGCTGGTCGAATTCAAGGTTAGGACCAAGTCCATGGCACTGTCCGCAAAAGAGCGAGTTGGTAAATATTGCGCTCTTTTTAATCTTTCCGCCTGGATGTGCATCATTGTCTTTTGAGCTATAGATGACGCCCTTTTCAGGCTCGCCAAGCTCACGCTTGTGAAGAATCGCCTTGGTGTTATGGCAGACGGTACATGTAATCTGAAGCTTGCTTATTTTCTCCTTATTGCCGTCTAAGAGAGCCTGTGCCACCTCTGCGAAAAACGAATTCTCTGCATCCAATGCATTCGGTAGATGGCATTTGAAGCAGGGAAAGTTCTTTGCTGTTGCCACTTTAGGATCAACCTTGCCATCCTTGTCCTTTGGTGAAAACGCACTTTCCTTTACCACAGGCACAAGCATTAATCCGCCTTTGACCCCCATAAGAGGCCTTGCATGATGGGACTTTTCCCACTGGGCATAAATCTCGGCATGACAGCCCTTACAATCACTACTATCATACATCTTTGCAAGCTCATCGATGCTCTTTGCGCCTGCATAAACCGAAACAGGCACTACTACAATCGCTATTAACAGTAGCATTTTCAGATACTTCATAATTCCTCCTTTCGTATCGTGCTTGTACTCCTCTTTTTATATCGCATCGGCATAGTATAGTTTCATCTCTCACCCCCTTTTTGAATACAAAGAATCGTTTACTCAACTTATACAAAAAAACAACCAATTTGTCAATTTATAAATTTAGGTCATATATTAAAAGTATTTAGCCCCTTTGATTATCTCTTCCTTTTGTATCAAGTAGCTGTCCTTCTCAGCTCTTCCCTCAAGCACTATGGGATAACAGGTTCATCTTAATAGTATGAAGACTTTACTATTTCAAAACTAAGAAGTTTAGAAATCTATTGACAAAGATACTTCTTTTTGCTAAACTAATTAAAAATCACACCAAGGAGGTAACCTATGAGAAAGATTTTGGTATTCCTGCTTTTGGCACTTCTTCTTATCCCTACCCTCTCCTCTGCCAGCGAAGAAGAGCTAAAATCTGACATAGAAGCGCTTAAGAAGCAGGTTGAAGAACTCAAGATGTCCTCAGGAAAGGCTGAGTGGCCCTCATGGCTTAAGCTAAATGGAGACCTGAGGACAAGGATTGACAGTCTCAAGGGCAAGGTCCATGACCACACCCTTGCGCTACCGAGAGGGACATATTATAACGGAATGCCCCTCTTCTATTTCAACGCCGCAAGCTCAATAAATGGTTATGATGCAAAGAACGACCCCATCTTTACAAACCGCTTCAGGCTTGGCATTGTTGTCAATCCTGTAGAGAATGTCTATGCAACAGCAAAGCTTGCTGCTTACAAGGTCTGGGGGCATCAGACCGAAACACCCGTTCAGGGTGCATACTTCGCTGACAGGGCTAATGGCACATTTGACGGCTCAGTAACGCATGTTCCTGAGGATAACATCCTCAGAGTTGACCAAGCAGACTTCACCATACTGAAAATACTCGGTAAGCCCATCTGGTTTTCTGTTGGAAGGAGACCCTCAACAGGTGGAGTTCCCACACATTATAGAAGGAATGAAGAGAAGGTAGGCACAGGCGGAGTGCAGGGCATACTCGTTGACTATGCATTTGACGGCACCTCATTAGGTGTTGCTCCTGAGATAAGCGGGCTTCCAGGGGCTTATGCAAAGGTATGCTACGGGAAGGGCTATGACTCAGGCTTCAAAAACCTTCAGGGTAACAGCATCAAGGATGTCACAATGGTTGGCTTAGACATAGTTGCGATAGAGACAGATGCCCTTCGCGTGGAGGTTGAAACAAACAAAGCATTTAACATATTTGACAACATGCCCGATGCAGGCGTCAGGACAAACCTCGGCGACATAGTGCAATATGGAACTACGGTCTCTGGAAAAGTTGCCAATCTTAATCTCTTTGCAAGCGCTGGACTTAGTAAGACAGAACCCAATAACAACATGTTCACCTATGGCATTGACAACGACAATGACGGTGCCCCTGAGATGACAGCTGGTGCAGGACTTCTTTATGATGCGGTGAAGGAGGACCACTCAGGCTGGGCAGTCTATGTTGGAGGCAGATATGATGTAGAGAAAACCCGCACCAAGATTGGCGCAGAATACAACCACGGCTCCAAATACTGGATAGCCTTTACCCCTGCGGCAGATGACATGTGGACAAGCAAGCTCGGCACAAGAGGTGATGTCTACGAGGTCTATGTGATACAGTCCCTGAACAGAAAACCCATTGCAAAGCGCGGGCAGGTGTTCTTTAGGCTCGGCTATCAGTATTATGACTTCAAACACACGGGCTCCAACAACTGGGTGGGCGCACCGAGAGAGATAGCCAAGCTTACAACAAACGACTTCGCAAACGGAAACGCACAGATGTTCCAGCCCATTGACAAGGCATACGACATCTACCTCACTTTAGAGGTAGTATTCTAAACACAGTAACCCTCCTGAGGGGGAGAGCACCCTCTGTGCTTTCCCCTTTTCTTTTTTCGCCTTAATCTTTGAAGTTGCCACTCCTGTGAGTCTCACATAAAGTCCTGAGATTGTTCTTTTAAGCTCAGATGGATTCAGGGTTTCATATTGCCTCTTAAGAATTCTCTTGGTATTTTTGTCTATGTGTTTTGACTCAAGAGTTCTCTGATATGGTTCCATTTGCCTTTCTATTACGAGTAGATTTTTGATGAGGCAATTCGCATTATTGACCTTTTAGTGCTGAATGGATAAAATATTATGTTATGAATAAAAGTAAAACGCTCTTTGAGTTACAGGCTGAGGTCTGTAAGACCCTTGCAAGCCCGAAAAGGCTTGAGATAATAGATGTGCTTAAGTCAGGTGAAAAGACTGTAACCAGTCTTGTTCAAATACTCGGCATTCCAAAGGCTAATATCTCACAGCACCTTTCCCTGATGAAGCACAAGGGGATACTTAGGTCAAGAAGGGAGGGTGTCAATATCTACTATAGCATTGCAAACCCAAAGGTAGTGAAGGCATGCCTCCTCATGAAAGAGGTCCTTACAGAACAGATGAAAGAAAGAAGCAAGCTCATAAATGCCTAAGCTTCTCATTTAGAGAAGTTTCTATGTCTTCAAGCTGAAAAACTGTTTTTATCTAATTAGAAAAGGGGGGTCAAATTGCCCCTCCTTTTTTTCTGATTACTCAATCTCTACTTCTAATATCCATAATTTATATATAGAAAGGTTAAAAATATTGTGTCCCTTTGATTAGCTCTCCTTTTTCTATTATGTAGCTGTCCTTCTCAGCTCTTCCCTCAAGCCCTATGGGATAACAGGTTCCTATGCCTTTGAGGGCATCGATAGGGTATTTTATTCCACATGCCCTGCACACGAGGCTTTCATCTTCCGGAAAATAGCCAAGCCTCTTTGGATAGCATTTCATACAGGCATCAAAAAATGAAGAGACATTGCCGTTTATCTTTAGGACAAAGAAATTAACTCTCCTGCCCTCATAGATATATGAGTAAAATACAGGTAGCTTCTCTTTCAGATCCCTTATATCCAGTTCGACCATATCGCCCCTAAGTGGAGGCGGTGGATAAGAGGCATTGCCCTTACAGGAAAAAAATGCAAATATGGCCAAGATTACTGCTAAATTCCTCATGGCTTTTTAATGCATCTTCATGGGCATCCTGACAGGCATCTCCATTGCCTCATTGAATGTCATCAGAGCACCCTTCTTAGAGGTAGAGTCTTTGTCTTTAAATGCACCGATACCATAGCCCATTGGTGTTGAAAACTCAGAGCTTTTTACATAATGTGCGGTGAGTGCATCTATCCATGTGCCTGAGGTCATATCTTTGACAAATACGGTTTCAGGCTTTTCTTTCATCTTTTTATAGTGGATGAGCATGTCTCCGACATCGCAGAATGAAAGGAGTTTCCCATCCTTGGTTACTATTTGGGCTATGAATGGAGATGCCTTATCAACCTTCATTCCGCACTCAGCACACATCGCACCTTCTCCAATCTCCATTGGCTGGGAAAATACATTCACCGAAAAGCCCACTACCAAAAGGCATACCAACAAAACTCCAAGCAAATTTCTCTGACCTTCTTTGTAATCTCTAATCATAATCACCTCCATCAAACTGTGATTTTGTCAGGGTTCCGGGAAGCTGTAAATCAGCCGCTGTGTAAGTAAAGGTAGCCTCCAAAGAGGTCCTGTCATCAATCAGCCGTCCTACCTTGAGGCTACCTTGATTTGTGCTGAATTCATTCCACTGCCTCCATGAATCCGTAGACCGCCTACTTCCTAAGAATGTAAAAATGTCTTTCCTATGCTGGCTCCATAGATAAGGTTATACATCTGGGTGTTATTGCTTCCATAGCCGAATTTGAGCTCTCTTATTTTTTCAAAGGGGCTCTTTGTGATTACATTTATAACCCCACCAACAGCATTTGCTCCATAAACCGCCATATTAAATTCAATATTTTCAAATTTTTCTATCTATTAATTCTGTCATTCCAAGACCGAACATCCTGACTCCTTAGAGATTTTTGCGGGGAAGGGCGATGCCCTTCCCCGATGCATCCGAGACGCTACATTATTTGGTCGGGTTACCCTTTGTGTTTATCTCGGGTACAGCCGAGCCATGACACTCCGTGCAGTTATGCTGGGAAGTTATATTATAGACTAAGGCAGGGAGTTTGTGTTCAGCCTTAAACTTACCATCAGCCCAGTCATTCAAGAGTTTCACTGTCCGCATTGCTACATCAGCAGAGAGCCTGGCACACCTGTCTTTCCTCTCAGGGGTCCAGAATCCTTTATCTGCCTTCTTCATCCATTTGCCAACTGAAATGTGGCATAAAGGAGAATCACTCTTGCTCTTTATCATCTCTGCAGCTGTCTTTGGAGTCTTAGGGGTATAAATTGGTAGCTCTGTGTCCGCATACCAATGTATCACCTCATTGGCAATCTGTTCGCCGTCTTTAGCTACGCCGGGTCCACATATGAGAGATGTAACAACGCTGGCTCCAAGCATTGTTCCGCATAGCGTTCCCCATCCTACCACCCCACCGTGACCCCATACAAGGGATTCTACGGGGAATGAGGTATAGGGTTCTCCAATCTTTTCTCTGAGGGGAAGGATTATTCCGCTTGCAACTGAATAACAGCAGAATCCCTTATACCAGTTTTCATAGGCTATTTTCCCAACCTCCTCAGGATCCAACTTTTTGTATGGCCATGGCAGTGGTGTTTCTTTAGCCTCTGCCTTTGAAATCAGTGTAAGTCCTCCTGCTGATACAATGGCTGTTCCAATGGCAAGCTTGCCTGCACCTTTTAATAGCTCTCTCCTTGAGAGATTTTCATTTTTTATATCTATCATAAGTGTTTTACCTCCATATTAGATTTAATATTTTCAAAAAGCCCCCTGCACCCAATGGGTGCAGGGGTAGTTTGCTTATGGGGAGAAGTAATACCAGAGCGTATCGGTGAAACGAATTTACACTCTGGAGCTGAAAGATTAAACTGTAGGTGGCTTATCTAAAGCAGATTGGACTATGAAATGATAAGATTCAGAGGGCTTCTCTAAAAGAAACCCTATGGTTTCTGCAGATAACATATCAAAGACAGGCTCAACTGTCATGCACATCTCATCGATGCTTCCATGAGCCTGACTGCTACAGACATCGAGTGTCATAATGACCTCTCCTGTATGCATCTTAATCGGAGATATAAAAAGGGGTATGGACAAAACGAAAATAAGTAGCAAGATGCCTATGAACCGCATAAAAAAAGATTAACAAATGGGTGCGGGTCTGTCAACTTCAAATTGTGAATTTAAATTATCTGATAATTGACGACACAACATCTTTCTGACTTGACATTGCTGTTGGGGATTTTTATTATCTTTAAATCGGGGCGTAGCGCAGTCCGGTAGCGCACACGGTTCGGGACCGTGGAGTCGAAGGTTCAAATCCTTTCGCCCCGATTAGCTTAAAGGAGAATTTAATGCCGCACACGTGGTTTACCGCCCAACGCAACGGATTGCATTTAAATATCATTTGAGTGTTTTTTTATATATCAGTCAATCGGAAGGGTGGTTCGGCGTATACGGGCTCTGTCCACCACGGTTATGGAATTTTGGATTTTGTCTTCCTTAACGCTTTCAAGCACTCTGCTTAGAAGGGTGCGCATTTCCTGTTCATTGTAATTACCGCCTCTGAACAGAATAATCCCCGGGTCTTTTGATTTGCTCAGAGCGAGAATTTGCGGGAAGTCGAGGTCTGCGGTAATGATGACTCTTTCTTGTTTTCTTGCTTCTTCAAGGATTTCTTTGTCTTTAGCGGTATATAGGCCGATGTCAGAGGCGTGAACGGCGTCGTGTCCCTTTTCGGTAAGCCATCTCGCAACCTCGGGCGAGACAGGCATGTCCACGAGGAAATTCATGCAAACTCCATGATTTCCTCGTCAGCAAGGCATGCCGCATATCTCAATGCCTCATCAATATCTTCCGGCTCAAGATAAGGATATACCCTTAGTATAGATTCTTTTGTCTCTCCGGCAGAGAGAAGCCCGAGAATCCGGGAGACCGGGAATCTCAGCCCTCTTATACAGGGCTTGCCGGAGCAAACCTCGGGATCAACCGTTATCCTGTTGAATCTCATTTTCTCACCTCCAGATCTATTTTATCACAGAATCTTTTCTTTTTAATCTTATAACTCTTACGACAGCCTCGGGTGTTATAATCCCTGCTCGGGTCCTTTCGCCCCGACCATCTATGAGGGATACCGTGTATGGGTTCAGATACATATGAGACTGAATGCGTCAATTAAATCACCCTCGAGGGGGGTATAACTTGTCTCATATGTCCTGAACCCATACATACCGTTGAAAAAAATTCACAATTAGATTAAAATTTAATTATATGGCTAATCTCGGCAAAAACTCATCTGCTGACATCATTCTTCTATATCCAAAGACTGGACTTGATATAGGAGGGCATACGGTTGCTCCTCCTCACTCCTCGCTGGCAGTTGCCGCACCTGTTCACAACGCAGGCTATAAGGTCAAGATAGTTGACATGAGGCGTGATGCCAACTGGCAAGGTACAATCAAGCAGTCTCTGTCAAGCGATACGATTTGCGTTGGCGTAACCACAATGACTGGTACACAGGTTTTCTTTGCCATTATGATGGCAAGCTATGTAAGGCATCTTACAGGAGGCAAAATCCCCATAGTCTGGGGAGGGCCTCATCCAACGATTCTTCCTGAGCAGACCCTTCAGAACGAAAATGTAGATATTGTCGTTGTGGGCGAAGGAGATGTAACATTTTTAGAATTAGTAAAAGCACTTGAGAAAAAACAGCCCCTTGATGGCATTAGCGGCATTGCATTTAAAAACGGAGGTGGTGTCACTATAACCCCTCCAAAGGGACTTCTCGATGTCAACACCCTTCTGCCTGTTCCATGGGATTTGATTAATGTGGAAGACTATATCACGCCTGATAACTATTTCCTTAAAGGCAGTCCGAGAACACTGGATGTCGGGCAGACAAGCAGGGGCTGTCCTCACAGATGCGGTTTCTGCCTAAGTTCGAGCATACTCCAGAAGAAATGGCGTCCTATGACGATTGACCGTGCAATGGATATCATTCTTGAGCCTGTAAAAAAATACAAGCTCACAGGTATATGGGTAAGGGACGATGAGTTTTATGTAAGCCCCAAAAGGGCATTCACTATCTGCGAAAACATCGTCAACAGTGGTCACAATATCTTATGGTATGCAACTGGCTCGAGGGTAGATGACTTTAACAGGTTTACAGACGAAAACCTGGAGCTTCTTAAGCGAAGCGGCGCCCAGATTACGAAGTTTGGCGCTGAATCCGGAAACAACAGGATTTTAGATTTAATCCAGAAGGGCTTTCATATAGAAGACACCATAAAGGCAAACCTGAGATGTAAAAAGCATGGAATCATCCCGGCTTATTCCCTGATTATAGGGTTTCCAACAGAGACCATAGAGGAGATAAACAACACGATTAACTTTGGCTTTAGACTGAGAAGGGACAACCCCTCTGCACAGCTTGAAACAATGCCTACATATACTGCATTCCCCTGCACCCCTATGTATGACCTTGCACTGTCCCTTGGGCTCAGGCCTCCTGACCGTCTTGAGGGCTGGGCAGATTGGATTTTAGATGACTATGACCTCGAAGGAAGACAGATTCCATGGTTTAACCGTAGACAGAGGCTCTGGATAGGCAATATAAGCTATCTTAGCATCCTTGCCCATGCAATTGGAAATGTAGCAGGCGGAATAGAAAACAAGTTCTGGAGAGCATTCTTTTCCTCTGTCTTAGTGCCCATGCAGTCATACTATAGATGGAGACTGAAACACAAATTCTACAAACGGCTTCCAGAGCTGAGGGTTGCCCGATATCTCAGGAAGAAGATATTCTACAGGTCCTCCAAGATGATAAAATAACATATGAACCTCTTATCCAAAGAAAGCCCTTTTGTCTCGGTAGTTTTCTCTTTTCGGAATGAAGAAGAGGTCATACCAGAGTTGATAAAACGGCTTCGGGATGTCTTTGAAGGAGAGCTTAAAGAAAACAGGATTAAAGGGCACGAACTAATATTCGTAAATGACGATTCGACTGACCACTCCTTAGAGCTTCTCCTTGAGCAGGATAAAGGCTATGGCGATATCAAGGTCATAAACATGTCCAGAACCTTTGGGGTCTCTGTGTGCGTCATGGCAGGCTTGAAATACTCAAAGGGAGATGTTGTCCTCTACATGGATGCTGACCTTCAGGACCCTCCTGAGCTAATACCAGCGCTTATCGAGGAATGGAGGAAAGACGATGTGGATGTCGTTTATACCACAAGAAGAACAAGGAAGGGCGAGCATCCATTTAAGCTCTGGCTCACGAGGCTTGGCTATAGGATTCTCAAGACTGTCTCGAACATAGATATTCCGGCAAACTCAGGGGACTTCAAGCTTATTTCAAGAAGGGCTGTAAATGAGCTTATAAGACTCCACGAGAAGAAGCCATTTACACGGGGACTGATTTCATGGATTGGGTTTAAACAAAGGCAGGTCTTCTACGACAGAGACCCCCGCTATGCAGGAGAAACTAAATTCCCAATCTATAGCTGGAAGGTGATTAGCAATTTTCTGGATTCTGCACTAATATCGTTTTCGGATGTGCCTCTTAAGCTTGCCCTTCTTAGCGGCTTTGTCATATCAAGCAGTGCATTCCTCTTTCTCATATGGGTATTCATCCAGAAATTCCTTGGACTTGCCCTTCCTGGCTGGTCTGCCTTAGCCGCAATAATATTAGTTCTTGGAGGCATACAGCTTATTACTATAGGAGTGCTGGGGCTTTATATAAACTCAATCTTCAATGAGACGAAAAAAAGGCCTAATTATATTGTCAAAGACACATACGGGTTTAATGACCCTTGAAAGCTCTAAGAAAGCCTACTCAAGGAGTATCTCATTTATCTCGATCAGCCTGCTGTTTCCGGCTGTAAAGACCCAGCGGTAATTCTTATAAAAGTTCGGTTTCTTCAAGGTGACTCGTTTCTCCACTACATAAACCGGTTCATCTCCTTTAGCCTCAACCCAATTGAGATCTTTATCCAGTGTAAGGGGCCTCCAGCTTTTCGGGACCAAAACACCTTGAATAAGGTGGGCATCCTTTGCCCCAGGGATTTTATCTGTCTGTCTGTCTATTTCAACCCAGTTTGTTCTATCGTTTGAGGCTTCTAATTGCCAGTTAAGCGGTATAACCGCAGGAGATACGCTCATTATCGCATACTTTGTTATTTTTTCGTCTATTGGATAAGAAATCTCAATCCACTGGGGGTAATCGGTTGCCTTCCACGAAGAATCAGTTCTGTCAAATGCCCTTGCCGGGCTTGTCCCTTTAGAGGAGGCATAAAATCTTGTTATCGATATCTCATCCTCATATCTGCCTCCTACAAGTCTTGCCTCGTTCATGTCAATAATAAGTGTGTCGTCATCCTTCAAGATGCGGGTTTTTTTGTTCCCTAAATAGGATGTTGTGGTTTTAATGTCTTCATCTTCAATGCCCATTTCATCCAGCACAGCCACTACGATTGAGGATACATGGTTGAAGTTTGCTGTGCCGAACCTGAACTCGTATCTAAGGTCGCTGTCAGTAAAGATAGCGCCCCGTGGGACAGTAATAAACGAGATGTTCTGGAGCCTTGGGGGATCGTCAAACGAGGCTATCTTCTGGCGAACAAATTCAAGCTCGATGTTTGCATTTATAGCAGTTTGAGTCATATTTCTAAGGGTAAGTGCTCCTGAGCTAACCACAAGGAATACCATGATTGCATAACTAAATCGCTTGAGCCCGGAAAGGCTTAGCCTATGCAGAAGCCAAAACAGACCGATTACTGCCATGGCAGAGTATACGAATACGAAGCGATATGTTACAAAAGAGCCTTTTGCAACAAGCATCGGAGTATTGGCAAGCAAAATAAGAAGGACTACAAAAAACAGCATCTGAGCCTTCCGACCAATGGAGCCACTGCCTTTACTGCCACGGTAAAGCACCAAAGCACAGCCCACAAGTAAAAGGACAAGAACCGCCAGTGCTACCTTGCTTCCAAATGCAAGGTGCCATGCCCCAGAGAGAGCTACCCCGGAAAGTTTAAGGAACTGCCTTGCCTTTTCGATAAAGTCTCCTGTTATGGAAAGCTCGTATTTTGGATGTGCCATGATAACATCCAATTGTTTTCTTATGGGTGCATATCTATTGGCAAGAAAAGGTAGGATTAAGAACTTGTGTGCCACATAATAAACTGACATTCCGGCTGTAGTAAACAGCAGGTCCCTTGTCAGTAGCTTGCGTGTCTTTTGCCACTCGGAGGGCTCTGAAAAAATAATCCTTGCAAATGGAAACAAAAGCACTGTTAGTGCAGTTGGCGGATACACGAGGAGGGAGACCAAAAAGACAAAAAATGCAAGGAGGAAATAGGCTTTACCCTTCCGGCTTTTACTGTCTGCCCTTTCAAGAATATAGTATGAGGAAACAGCTATGAGTATGTTGAGGCTTCCTGGCACAAAGTTAGTTGCCCACACCGTGTAGACCTGCACAGAGGGTAGAGTAAGGATGCTGAATGCAAGCATTGCGCTGAAAGAAGGCTGCAGATGGAATCGGCTCGTAAGATACCTCTTAATGACAAGGCAAAAGAGCACTGCAGTTAAAAAACTCACAATCCTTGCAATTGCAAAATCCTCGATTGACTCTATAAAGAAGAACTGGATGTTCAAGAGTAGGGCGTTAATCGGCCTTCCAACCGCAACCAGCCAGTTTGTTTCGGGAAACCCTAAGAAGTTCTTTTCCTCGTTAGCCCAAACAGAGTAATCGTTGTGTATGGCAAAGTCCACGATGAAGGCAGGAAGATAAACGGCAAGGCTGAAACTAAAAAAGATGAGGATTAACTTTTTAGAAGAGATGTTTTCCCAGTATGACATATTCATCAGTCTGATGTTATCACGCGCATGTTTATCGTTGAGGTTCTGGAGCCCTTTGGTCCAAACCAGCCAACTCCTTCTTGGATCAGGTCAAATTCCATTCGGAAGTCTCCCTCCATGTGGGAAAAAACCTTTGCATACACGATGGCATTTTCGCCTGGTTTGATATCGTAAGGCAGTGGCGTCTTTGGTCCGTCCATAATAAAATTTCCGCCCTTAGAGTATAAGTGATACGAGAGGTAAATATTATAAGGTTCATCAGGTCTGCCTGTCCCGGCAGGCCATGTGATGTCACTAAGGTTTTTTACCTTTACCCTTAGCTCGGTAAGAATATAGATTGGCACAAACTCCACTGGATTTTCAATGTTTAGCTTTGCCCTGAATGCACTTTCAAGTAATGGCTTCTCTATAGTTGTCCTTGTTCTATCCTGGGGCTTTTCCGAGGAGAGGCAAAAAATGGCTGACCCTAAAAGGAGTAGAGAAATCAAAGCCCATGACAGCTTACTTGCAGGGTCATTCCTCAATCAGCCTCCTTTTAAGTCTTGTCTTAGTCATCTCGCTTATATGCTCTCTCACATGACTCCCGAATTTCTCCTCGAGCATTTTAAGATAATCGGGGTTTTCGAAGTACTGATGAAATGCATTGTCCCTGAACCTCAAGACCTCTTTGGCGCTTATATATTTTGTTGGAAGCGGAAGGGTCTCGTAGGAGTGCTGGGAGAATCCGTGCCACTCAGAGGGCATCTGCCATCCCTCTTTCACTGCAATGTCATAGAGTTTTGAGCCCGGGTATGCCATTGCCGAGTAGAAGTTTGCAAACTCGCAATTTAGCTCCACTGCCATATCCAGTGTCTCCTGCATGGTCTCAAGCGTATCATCCGGAAGCCCAAAGATATAATTCCCTATAACCCTGATGCCTGCCTCCTGAATAGTCTCAACAACCTTTTTTATGTCCCTGACCCTCATCCTTTTTTGAGCTCCGTCCCTTACATTCGGGTTGGCGGATTCAATCCCAAGGGCAAACCAGTTAATCCCTGCCTTTTTCATCTTCTTAAGGTTTTCGGGCTTCACAGTATCCACCCTCGCATAGACCCAGAAATTCAGGTCATAGCCTTTTTTGAGAAGTAGCTCCACAATCCCCATGTAGTGCTTTTCGCTAAGGACGAAGAGCTCGTCTACTATCTTGATATTTTTAATGCCGTATTTATTTACCAGCAGGTCTATCTCTTTGACGACTATCTCAGGGCTTCTGTATCTTATCCCGGGCTTTCCAAATGGCGCATTTATACAGCAGAATATACAGGAGTATGGACATCCTAAACTCGTATATATTGCTCCATAGGGCATTCTGTTACGAATATCGTCAAAACAGTGCCAGTTATGTGCCTTGTATTTATCCATAGGGATGAGGTCCCATGCGGCAATTGGAAGTGCCTCATCCAGGTCTCGGACGATTTGTGCACGGGGTGTGCTTTTTATATCTCCATTTTCCTTCCACCAGAGCCCTGGTATGCCCGAATAATCCTTTCTTCCTGCCTTTAATGCCTGAAGAAGTCCAGTCAGGGTATAGAATCCCTCGCCTTCTATGACGAAATCCACTGCCTCTTCCTTGAGTGTCCTTTCAGGCAGTGCTGATGGATGAAGGCCTCCCAATGCCACCTTTCCTTCTATGCCCTCTTTCAGAGCCCTACATATCTTTCCTGCAATTGTCATGTTCTGGGTGGAGGCAGATGGCTGAGAGCCATAGACTATGACTGCAGTAAGAAGGGGATTCAGCTCAGAGACCCTCTTTGCCGTCTCATCAGGCGTGATGTTTTCGGCATTTGAATCTATGATGGCAGGCTCAAACCCCTTTTCTCTGAGATATGAGGCAAGAACCGCAACCCAGAAAGGAGGCTCTACAGCAGAGTAATCCCTTGCAAGGTCCTGATAGACCTGCTTTCTGTCTCCGGGATTAATCAGTACGATATCAACTGTGGACATACCGAAAATTATAAGTCGTCATTGCGAGTCCTGAGATTTGGGACGAAGCAACCTAACTTTATAGTGCCTCCTTAATCTTTTTGATAACTGCCTCTTTATCGAGCCCATTCAATTTATGAAGGTGCAGTCTGCCTCCAAGCTCAAAGACATATCTGTCCTTAAAGCCCATTCTTTTTACTCTGGCATTGGAATCCCTGCACTCAAGTATAAGTGACACAAGGCTGTCAAGCCCCCCTCTGTTTATAAATGCCTCCTCAAGCGTTATAACGGTCTTGTATCCCTTTATTGCCTCAAAAAACATCTCTTCATTAGGCTCAAACAGAAACACATCGATGAGCCCGACTTCCACTGCCTCATTGGCAAGCTCCCTGACTGCACTTAAGGCAGTATGTGTCATAAACCCTGTTGAAACGAGACAGACATCTTTGCCTTTCGATAGCTCATAAAATCCCTTTTTGAGGTCAAAATCAGAGGACTCATCATAGATTTGTGGCAGGGGCTTTGAATCGAATCTCAGGTACTTAGGTCCCTTTACATTTATGGAATAATCCACAAACCGCTCAACCAGCACCCAGTCGCTTGGGGAAAAAACAGAGATATGGGGAAGTGCCCTCATTACGATAATATCCTCGAGGCAATGATGAGAGGGCCCGGATACATCATAGCTCAGCCCTGCTCCCACCCCTATGAGGTTGATATTGACCTCTTTTGTCTGTGCAAGGAGGGAAAGGTTATTCCTTATCTGTTCATATGGCCTCATGGTAATAAAAGGTGCAATGGCATAGGCATAAACCGTAAAGCCCTCAAGTGCTATGCCTGTTGCGATATTAATCAGGTTTTGCTCTGCAATGCCAACATTTATAAACCTGTCCTTAAAATCCTCTCTTAGTTTGTCGAGCTTGGGTGCTCCGAAGTCTGCCGTGAGAAAGAAGAGCCTTTTATCTTCAACCATTCTGTCACAGAGCTTTCCTATAAAGGCATCTCTCATTGTCTTTGTAGGAGGTGTCATCTTAGCCTCGCAATCGCATCATCTATGTCTTCTGGTTTTAGACTCTTTACATGGCTCATTGGGTCGGACTCAAGGCTTGGCACCCCTTTGCCCTTTACTGTGTCTGCTATCAGAACCTTTGGCTTATTGCCCTTATCGCTTTTAAGTCTCATGAAAGTTTTATGGACCTGCTTTGTATCGTGGCCATCAATCCTTTCGGCAGACCACTTATGTGTCCTGAATTTTTCAGGAAGGGGCTCGAGGTTAATGATGTTTTCGCATCTGCCCAGCATGCATGCCTTGTTGTTGTCGATTATCGCTATGATGTTATCGAGACGATGCTGTCCTCCGAACATCACTGCCTCCCAGACAGAGCCCTCGTAAAGCTCTCCGTCTCCAATAAGGACAAAGACCTTTGCATCGTTGCCCTTTCTTTTTAAAGCCAGTGCCACACCGCATGCCGCACCAAGACCATGTCCCAAAGAGCCGTTTATGGTCTCGTACCCCGGGATGAGGGTGTCAGGGATTCCTCCTAAAAAGGAATCCTCCTTACAGACCCTCATTAGCTCCTCCTTGTCAAAAAAGCCCATGTCAGCAAGTATCGGATAAAGGGCTATAGAGCCATGTCCTTTGCTGACTATGAGCCTGTCTCTACCTTCCCATGTAAGATTCTTGGGGTCGAAATTAAGAATCTTTCCGTAATATAATGAAACTAAAATCTCAACTGCCGAAAGGGACGAGGCAAGCCTTGTCTCAGGTGCTATCTTATGGATAAGGAGTGTCTGTTTCCTTACCCATAGAGCCTTTTCCTTTAAGGATTCCAAAGAAATATTCAGCTTCATCTGCCTCCTTAGGTCTTTATGTTTTTTAAATACCACTCATAGGTAGCTCTTATGCCATCCTCTATGCTCGTTGAGGGTCTCCAGCCAAGAGAAGAAAACCTTGAGTTATCGAGAAGCTTTCTTGGGGTTCCATCAGGCTTTGTCCTGTCCCATAGTATCTCACCCTTAAAACCCACAATCCCGGATATGATTCCTGCAAGCTCCTGAATAGAATAGTCCATACCTGTACCTATATTATAATGTTTATTTTCGAGCCTGTCTGCATTTTTCATTGCAAAAACCGAGGCATCGGCAACATCCTCGCTAAAGAGGAATTCCCTTCGTGGAGTTCCAGAGCCCCAGAGGACTACCTTATCCTTCTTTTCAGTCTTTGCGGAATGGAGTTTTCTTATAAGTGCAGACATGACATGAGAGCTTTCAGGGTCAAAATTGTCATTAGGACCGAACATGGAATTCGGAAGTAATGCAATGAACCTTTTTGTGCCGTATTGGTTGTTATATGCCCTACAGGCAATCAGCCCTGCAATCTTAGCACCTGCATACGCCTCTGATGTCTCCTCAACATGTCCTGTAAGAAGATATTCCTCTTTTATAGGCTGGGGACAGTCCTTTGGGTAAACGCATGAAGAGCCGTAAAATATAAGATGCCTTACGCCATATCTCTCTGCAGACTGAAAGACACTGTCCTGAATTGCGATATTTATGTGCATGAAATCCGCAGGGTATGTTTTGTTGGCTATAATACCTCCTGTAAGACCTGCTGAAAGAAACACATACTCAGGCATCTCTTTTTTAAAAAACCCATCGACTGCCTTTGAATCAGTCAGGTCAAGCAGGTCATGGTTTGCAGTAACTATGTTCTGGTAGCCTTCCTGAGAGAGCTTTTTTAAAAGTGCAGAGCCTAAAAGTCCTTTATGTCCTGCAACAAATATCCTGGAGTCTTTAAACATTACTGTATTTACTGTTTGTGATTATAGTATATCCTTTTATAAGCTCTTTGATTCCCATCTGAAGTGAATATACGGGTTTAAACCCTGTCCTTTCTATTTTTTCGTTTGACACTATATAGTCCCTTTTGTCTGGGTCCTCGCCTATTGGGGCTTCGAGGTATATGAAGTTAGGAACTGCCTCTTTTATCTTTTCGCATAGCTCTAACTTTGAGAGATTTGCATCCGAAAGCCCAACATTATAAGGCTCGTTTTTCATCTTTTGGAAATTATCCATTGCATGAATAAATGCCCTTGAGACATCTCTGACATGGATATAATTTCTCTTGAAGTGTCCCTCAAAAACGACAACGAAGCGGTCCTTCACAGCCCTGTAGGTGAAATCATTTACAAGGAGGTCAACCCTCATTCTTGGGGACATGCCAAACACAGTGGCAAGCCTGAGACTAATCGCATTTCCCCTGTCAAGCAGGACCTTTTCTGCTTCAACCTTCATAATGCCATAAAGAGAGATAGGCTTTAGGGGTGTGTCCTCTGTGCAGAGGATGCCTTTCTCTCCAACACCGTATCCGCTGTTTGTGCAGGGATAAATGATTCTCTGCTCTTTAGAGGAAAGCCTTGCTATGCAGGCTATTGCATCTCTGTTTGTGGTCACTGTTCCTGTTTTATCTCTACCACAAAGTGGAGCACCCACTAATGCGGCTAAGGGGATAATATAATCAACATCTTTAAGAAGAGGGCTGAGGATATCCTCCTGCCTTGCATCTCCTCTTACAACATTGAAATTTTCGTTTGAACAGCATTCAAAAAGGCTGTTTTGTGCAAACATGAAATTGTCAAGCACAGTCACCCTGTGTCCGACTCTCAAGAGTTCGGGCACAAGGGTTGAGCCTAAATAGCCTGCACCACCTGTAACCAGAATATTGTATTTCATAGGGTCTCCTTTTATATGTTTTTCAAAGTCTCATAGAGATAATCGATCTTATCTCTTATGTCATGCGGATGATTGCCAACAAAAAAGCCACTATAATGGGCAATATCGGCATTGGTTGATTTCGTTACCTCATAGTCATAATATTTAACGACATCGTTTCTCAGGATATTTCCACCTGTTATGATTCTGTGCTCTATGTCTGCATTTTTTAGTTTTTCGAGAACTATTTTCCTATTAACCCTGAGCTTCGGGTTTAAGACCATTGTAAATGAAAACCATGAGCTATCTGCACCAGCAACCTGCTGCTGGATTATAAACCTTTCGTCGTCTTTAAATCGCTCTACGAAATGCCTTGCATTCGTTCTTCTGATTTTCAGAAAATCCCCTAATTTAACGAGCTGGGCATTTCCAATGGCTCCGTGAATCTCACCTGGCCTGAGGTTATACCCAGGAAGGATAAACCTGTATGCCTCGAAGAAATCATCGGTCTTTCTTTCAAATATAGGGCTGTCGGAATCCTGGTCCCTTGTCCAGCCATGATTTCTAAGGGACTTGAGGATATTATAAAGCTCCCTGTCGTTTGTGAGCACAATACCTCCTTCCATTGTGGAGATATGATGGGAGTAGAATGTGCTGAATGTATTCAGGACTCCGAATGTTCCTGTGTATCTTCCATTAAATGTAGCGCCCATGGACTCGCAATTGTCCTCGAAAAGGATAATGCCATTTTCACTACAGAGCCTCGTTATCTCGTCAAACTGGCAAGGGTTTCCAAGTATGCTGACTGCAACCACCATCTTAGTTTTTGGGGTAATGGCTTTCCTAAGCTCTTCGGCGTCCATATTAAGGGTATGAAGGTCTATGTCCACGAACCTGAGCTTGAGTCCATACTGGGCAAGGGGGTGAAATGTAGTTGCCCATGAGATACATGGCACTATTACCTCGTCGCCTTTCTTGAGGGGATTTTCCGATCTATAAAAGAGAGAGGCAATTGCAATAAGATTTGCAGAACTGCCTGAATTTACCATCACCGCATATTTCATTCCAAAGTATTCTGCAAACCTCTCTTCAAATTCCTTTACATTTTTCCCCATGGTAAACATACCACCTTGCATGACCTCTGCCATAGCATGTTTTTCCTCGTCTCCGCATGTTGAACTCGTAAGCTCGTATCGCATTTTATCTACCCCTGTTTCCCTGATAATCAGGCTTATAAACTATTATCTCGGAGCCTAAAAAATCGAAGCTGAAAGGCACATGAAGATACCCTTTAAGGGCTTTTTTAAGAGCCTCCTGATTTTCCGGCTCGGCATAGAAAACTATAAAGCCTCCTCCGCCTGCTCCAAGGAGCTTTCCACCAATAGCTCCGTTTTTTATAGCAGTCTCGTATATATGGTCTATCTCGCCTGTGGTAATCTGACTTGAAAGGGTTCTTTTAAGCTTCCATGTCTCGTTCAGGAGTTTTCCGAAATCCCTAAAATCGTCCTTATCGGATGTAAGTATTGCCTCTGCCTCGTCAACGAGCCCCCGCATGGTCATTAGCTCCATTTTTTTATTCGGGATGTTTTTAATCTGCTCTCCTGCTACCTCCGATGCCTTTCTTGAAAGCCCTGTGAAGAAAAGCATAAATTTATTCTCAAAGCTCTTGAGTGAGCTCTCCTTCATTATAATCGGTTTTACGAGAATCTCTCCATTTTGCAGAAACTCGACGGCATTGAGGCCTCCTACTGCGGCCCATACCTGGTCCTGAGAGCCAACATTTTCTTTTATCAGGTCCTGCTCTATATGTATTGCCTCCTTATAAAGGTCCTCCTTTGAAATGATTTTTCCCTCGAGTGCATAAAGGCTCTTTAGGAGCCCCACGGTGAATGATGAGCTTGAACCCATGCCTGACCACGCAGGGATATCGCCATCGTGATGAATCTCCAATCCGACTTTAATCTTGAGATACCTCAGCGTCTCTCTCACGGATGGGTGCTGAATCTCGTCTATATCGAAAACCGTTTCTATCTTTGAGTATACGATTCTGTGTTTGTGCTTGAAAAACTGAGGAAGCTTTCTACAGCTTATATAGCAATACTTATCGATTGCCACCCCTAAGACTTTCCCTCCATGCTCGAGATACCATGCAGGATAATCCGTTCCTCCGCCAAAAAACGATATCCTATGAGGTGTCCTTGAGATAATCATCTACTGCCTCCTTTTAAGATAAAGCATAACTCGGACTTTGCCCTTTCGTAATCTTCTGGCACTCCTATGTCTATAAAATAACCATTGCTTATAAAGGCAAATGGTCTTATATTTTCAATATCCATCTCCAAAAATTCAACCTCAAAAGAAAAACTCCTTCCGTATCCCTCGAGAAAACCCATAATGTCTTTGTTCACCGCATAGATACCTCCGTTTATATAGCCTGAGCCCTTGAAGGATTTCTCTCTAAACCCTTTTACCCTTTCGTTCTCTACGATTACACTGCCATACCTCGTGAAATTACCCATGGGTTTTAAGGCAAGGGTAAGGATTGCCGATTTCGATAGATGAAACTCAAAGAGCCTTTTTAAGTCAACCATAAAAAGCGTATCTCCATTAAGGCATATCACATTGTCCTCATGGGCATGTCTTAGCGACTCAAGGATAGCTCCGCCTGTGCCCAACGGCTCCTTTTCTATTACATATTCTATATCCATTGCCTTATACCCTGCGCCAAAATAATCTTTGATGACCTCGTATTTATAGCCAACCGAAAGCAAGATTTTCTTTACACCCTGACCTGATAAATAATCCATTACATATGCCAAAAACGGCATTCCATCTATATCTGCCATTGGCTTTGGAACATCTCCTACGACATGTTTTAGCCTCCTGCCGAATCCGCCTGCTAAGATAATTGCTTCCATGTTTGTCTCCGCAAAATTTCAACTAAAATTAGCATGTCCTATACCAAAATGCAACTTATAATTTATACTGCCACATATTCACTGACAAGGAGTTCTGCAAACGACATAGAACTTGTGAATGCAGGCGAGATGGCATTCAGCACATGGATGCTATTTCCGTCCCTAATAACGAGAAAGTCCATAACAAGCTCTTTTGTTGTCCAGTTGACAAGCTGTGGTCTAATGCCTGCCTTGTCCGAGGGCTTTATATCTTCCTTCCTTAGGTCTTTTACAAGGGCTTTTGCATCCTCAAAGAAAAACTTAAAGATATATTTTTTTGGCTCTGTGAGTGCCACTTCTCTGAACCTCGGGTTAACTGCAAAAAGCACAGCATCCCTGTAGAGGATTTTGGGAGCCTCGGTGTCAATGCCACTTAGGATTCCGTAATTTTCCCTTCCGCAGACAGGTATGGCAGTAGGGCCTAAGTAGACCTCTTGAGAGGCGCTTCTCGTGAAATGCACACCCAAAAAAGGATTCCTGATATCAGGCACAGGATATATGTTGCCTTTTATCCTGCTGGATGCAGGGCTTGTGAGTTTCCTGTATATCCCTTTAAAAGGGATCAGCCTGTAGTTTGTGCCAATGGAAAATGAGCGTGCCACCTTGTCGCTATATGCACCTGCTGTGTTTATGAATGTGTCAAAGCTCAACTCTCCGTTATTCGTTAAAACGCTGTTATTGCCCTTGAGTCCCCTAAAGGCGGTTTTAGTAAGGATTTTTACCTTTCCTGAAGAGATAAGGTCGTCGTAGAGGCTTCTCAATATCCCTTTTGGCTCGACAACAGCGGTATCGTAAGAATATAAAGCCTGGCAGTGGGTTTTGGCATTAGGCTCTATATCGGAAAGCTGTTTTTCATCTATCATCTCCACCCTTGCACCATTTTTTAGTGCCCTTTCTCGAAGCTCCTTAAGTGTTTCAAGCTCTTTTTCGTTCTTTGCAACTATAACCTTACCTGTCTCTAAGACAGGTATGCCTTTTTCCTTACAGTAGCCTTTCATCAGGAGATTGCCTTTCAGGCATACCTTTGCCTTGAGCGTGTCTGGAGAATAATAAATCCCTGCATGAAGAACACCACTATTTCTGCCTGATGCGTGCTTTCCCAATGAGTCTTCTTTTTCGATGAGGACGATATTCTCATAGCCTTTTATGAGAAGCTCTCTTGCGATGGTAAGTCCAACTATTCCTGCCCCGCATATCAGGAAATCCGCACCAGTGGTATTTTTAGCCATAACAGTTTATTTTAGCACATCGGATTCTTAATGAGTCTCGGAAAATCTATCACGGAAAATGAGATGCTTACTGGAACCTATTAAGGTTTGCATAACAGGCAGTGTGTATACTACACTACTTGATTAATACTATGATAGAAAGGCTCTCTCTATTTAAAGACAGCAAAAGTGTAAGGGCCAGGTTTTTTACAACCCTTATAGCTAATCTCATAAGGTTTGTCCTCAGCTTTCTTTCAGGGCTTTTTATTGCGAGGGCACTTGGCCCATCGGGGTTTGGAAACTTCAATTTTCTACTCATGAGTTTTGCAAGCATCAGTACTCTCCTTGACATGGGTACTTCAAATGCCTTTTATACCTTTATATCTAAAAGAAAGAGGGCATCTGCCTTTTACCTTTACTATATCTCATGGACCGCACTCCAGTTCATTATTGCAGTTTTACTTGCAACCGTGCTTTTGCCCGAAGTCCTGAGGCAGAAGATATGGCTTGGACATGAAACTGGTCTTGTCCTTCTTTCCCTGCTTGCAAGCTTTGGCATGAACCAGCTATGGCAGTCAGTAAGCCAGGCAGGCGAGTCCATCAGGGCAACTATCATCGTGCAGACATATAATGTTGTCCTTTCATTGGTCTATGTGCTTGCTATCCTTCTGATGATAAAGATAAATGTTCTTACGGTCAGTAACCTGTTTATATTCATAGGAGGCTTATACATCTTCTTTGCAGTCCTTCTTTCAAGGAGACTCAAAGAGGGGCTTTTAGCGAAGGCTGTGGGTGCCGAAAGCCTTGGAAGTGTTTTTAAGGAATTTAAGGCATATTGTTATCCTCTTATAGCCTACTCATGGATGAATTTTGCATACATGTTTGCTGACAACTGGCTCCTTCAGAGATTCGGTGGTGCAGAGGAGCAGGGCTATTACTCAATAGGGTACAGGTTTACTTTTTTAAGCAGTATAGCCACTGCCTCTATGCTTCAGGTCTTCTGGAAGGAGACTGCCGAGGCAGTGGAAAAACACGACTATGAAGGCATAAAAAGGCTTTATTTCAGGGTCTCGAGGATACTTTATTTCTTAAGCGCTCTCTTAAGTTGTTTTCTTATCCCATTTTCGAGGGAGCTTTTAGTGTGGCTCGTAGGGCCATCATATGAGGGAGCATGGATTGCTTTAAGCATCATCCTCCTTTTCCCTTTAATTCAGGCAATAGGGCAGATAGCACACACAGTATTGCTTGCTGGAGGACACACAGTTATATACAGGAACATAGGAGTTACATTTATGGCAATAAGTATCCCTTTGACCTATCTTATCCTTGCTCCACCACAGGGTGCATATCTGGGCATTCCCGGGCTTGGATTGGCATCAGCAGGAATGGCACTAAAGATAGTAGTTCTTAACTTTATCGGCACAAACATAATGGTTTACATAATATCGAGGATGAACAAATGGAGGTTTGACTTCTGGTATCAGTTAGTTGCAGTAGCAATACTTCTTCTATGTGCCTTTGGGGCAAAGACAGTGACAGGATGGCTTCTCAGTTCATTATTTGTTACAGTCTCTATACCTTTATTGATATTTAACAGTTTACTCTTATATCTTTTGGGAGTTGTGGCTGTCATATATCTATACCCCACACTTACAGGGGTTAGGAGGGATGAGTTTAAGACAATGTTAGACAATGTCAGAGGGGTCTTGACCTTTGGTCGGACAGGCAGATGAAGCTTCTTGTCTTCTTAGAGTCCAAAGAGCAGTTTGAGGAATTTGAAAAAATCAGGCAGGCTTATAAAGATTACGCGATAATCTACTGTGCCCTGAGTCCGTTTGTAATGCCCCATTTAGACTCAAAAGGGATAAGCTATGTGATACCAGAGAACTTCTATAGGTCAGAAGAACTCTCGGCTATCAGACAGGATACACAGAGATTTGTAAACTCCGTAGTGGATACACTTGACAGAATCTCAATCGGCTACTCAAAGAAAACCATAGGTATCGAGCTAAAGGCAGGCACATACTTTGAGCATCTTTTATGGGTCCTTATAAGCGGGGTGCATTCAAAGATATTCCAGTTAAAAAAAGTTATCTCAGCCACTTCGCCTGACGCCATAGTGGGCTTCGGGTCAGTAAAAGAACTGCCTCTTGAGATGGACTTCATATTCGGCGCAAAGGAATCCCTTTATGGATTAATTCTTTCTGCTATGGAAGGCAATATAAAAATAATAAAATATAGTGTCAATGCTCAGAAGTCTAATATAAGAGCCGCGATTAAGGAATTCCTTTTAGATAAACTGCCAATACTTTTAATACTAAGGATGTACGGTTTTAAAAAGGGAATTCATCATATACTACCTTCTTTTGGCAAAAAGAGCGTGCTTGTCTTAGGCAGCGTATATAACTGGGTTGATGTTATGGAGCGAAGGACATTCAGAGAGACCTTTAGCATAAGGTATTTCCTAAGGGCGAGGATTCCGCATAAGGTAAAAAACTATTCTCTCGATGGCATCGATATGCCTTCTTTGAGCTTTATTTTCATGGGAGTCGACTATGGCGGACTCATCGACAGGCAGATTTCTCTTATACTTAGGTCAATAAAGTTTTTTTCATCTCGTTATAGGAAGGTATCAGAACTGATTGACAAAGTCTCTGGGGTCTTTACATGCGGATACTGGTATCCGCTTTTAAGCTTTGTGGCACACATTGCATTCATAAAAGGAAAACCAGTTATATGCTGGTCTCACGGAGAAAGCGGAAACAGAAAGACCTATGGCATGGTAGAAGGTGAGCTAAGGTTTACTACGGCTTACTTTGCTTTTGGTGAGGGCTCAAAAGCCCATTATGAAAATGAAATAAAGAATCTCGGTTTCTCAGGAAGGACTATTGCAGTTGGCTCACCTGAACTTGACAGACTAAAAGAAACTCTTTCAGAAAGCATCTCGGGGAGCTATATCCTTTATGCAACTACTAATTTTTATATGAACTGGTTTTATTTAGGATTTGACCCTCCGTTTTCAGATAATTCATACTATAGAACTGTCAAGACAATCCTCAGTTATCTTGAAAGTATCGATGAGGCAGTATTATGGAAAAAACATCCAATGCCAATAATGGGTGACATCCCAATCAAGCCTCTATCCCCGTATATCAGAGTTCAATCAGAAGGAAGGTTCTCTGAGTTGATTTCTGGTGCAAGGGCAATTGTCATCGACTGTCCCGCAACCACATTTTATGAGGCATGCCTGACTGAAAAGCCGATATTCGTAACCATAAAGCATCTGGACTTTATACCAGAGGCACTGCTACTCCTTAAGAAAAGGGCAGTTTGCACAGATACCCCTGAGGAGCTTATAAGTAGGCTCGATGGGTTCCTGAAAACAGGCAAATACCCTGCTGATACAAAAAACAGGGAATACATAAGGGCATATGGCACACACCTTGATGACGGAAACAGTGCTAAAAGGGCAGAGGCAGAATGTGTTAAAATTATTAAGAGGGCTTAGATGGCTAAGAATGTAATAATAGAGGCAAATGCAAATTTCCATCACATTGCAGGCGAGGACCTCTTTAGAAGGCAAGATGAGAGGTTTCAAGACTACAGAAGAAAATGGAAGGAGTGGCCAGAGACATTTCATGTTGGAGAGTTCCCGCTTTTCATAGATATAGAGGTCACGAGTGCCTGTAACCTCAAATGCCCTTTCTGTGCAACTACATTCAGGGGAAGTAAGATAAGAAGGGGTTTTATATCAGAGGACACTGTAAGAAAGGTCATCGACGAAGGTGCTGAAAAAGGGCTTTACGGTGTTAAGTTTAATATCAGGGGCGAGCCACTTTTGCATCCAAAGCTCCATGAATTCGTTGGATATGCAAAGGCTAAAGGCTTGATAGATGTCTATTTCAACACCAATGCAATGCTCCTTGACAGAGGGTGGGCAAGAAGGCTCATTGATGCAGGGCTTGACAGGCTTTCAATCTCGTTTGAGGGCTATACAAAAGAGGTCTACGAAAGGCACAGACCCGGTGCGGTGTTTGAGACAGTAATCGAAAACATAGAAGGCATTCAGTCATTAAAAAGAAAACTCGGTGTAGGGCATCCAAAGGTCAGGGTTCAGACAGTTCTTCTTCCTGAGCTAAAAGGCTCGTTTAAGGAATATAAGGCATTCTGGTCCGATAAGGCTGACGAGGTCGGCTATCTCGACTATAAGGAGATGAAGGTCAAAAAGAAGGATATTAAATATCCATGGGCATGTCCGCAGATATTCCAGAGGATGGCTATCTGGTGGGACGGAACCCTTCTTCCATGTAACCACGATGACGATGGCTTACTTTCATTAGGAAATGTAAATGAGATGAATGTAAAAGATGGATGGCATTCGGCTTCTTTAATGAAGCTGAGGGAGACCCATAAAAATGGCATGGCACACGAGGTTTCTGCTTGCGATGGCTGTTATCTCCGTGACAGTGAGATACTGAAGCTCGTCGGAAAGGAGGCGGCACTGCAAACAGATGGCTGATTTCAGGGTCTTACTCGTATATCCGAATCTGCAGATGGTAAACCTCCTTCCATCGAATGTCTCTTTGCTTGCGGCATGTCTTAAAGAGGCAGGCTTTAAGGTAAGGCTTTTCGATACCACCCTTTATAAAACAGCCGAAAAAAGCGTAGACGAGATAAGGGTCGAGCATATGCAGATTAGAAGATTCAACCTTAAAGAGCAGGGCGTAGATTATAAAGAAACCGATGTATATGAGGACTTCTTAAAGACAGTCGACGAATTTAACCCCAACCTTATAGGGATAAGTGCAACGGACGACACATACGATTTAGGTCTTTCCCTCGCCGAAAGGGCAAAGGGACGAATAAGGCAAAGGGGCATCCATATAATTATGGGTGGCGTATATCCCACTTTTTCGCCTGAGGAGGCAATAGAAAACGAGATCCTAAATTCGATATGCCTTGGCGAGGGCGAGGAGGCTGTTGTAGAGCTTTCTAATGCCCTCAAAAAAGGAAAAGACATAACCGGGATAAAGAACCTATGGGTGAAAACAAGCGGGAAGCTCTATAAGAACGATATGCGGAAGCTTATAGACATAGATGTTCTTCCCTATGAAGATTTGGGCATATTCGACGAAAAGAGGCTCTTCAGGCCGATGCAGGGCAGGATATTCAGGATGATACCGGTCTCCTCTGACAGGGGATGCCCATTCAGCTGCACCTTCTGCGCAGCACCGTCGCTTAGAAAGCTTTATTTCGATTCGGGCTCTGGACAGTATTTCAGGGTGAAGTCCGTAGGAAAGCTCACAGGCGAGATACGGCATCAGGCACAAAGGTACAAGGCAGATTATATCTATTTTAACAGCGAGACATTCTTTGCCCGAAAGGAGGAAGACCTCGAAGAGTTTGCGAGGCAGTACAAGAAGATTGGACTTCCATTCTGGTGCCAAACGCGCATCGAGACCATAACCGAAAAGCGGGTGAAGATGCTTGAGGATATGGGCTGTAACAGGATGTCTATAGGCATCGAGCATGGCAATGAGAAGTTCAGGAAAGAGGTACTCAAGAAACATTTTACAAATGAACAGGTCATAGATGCATTCAGGATACTCGAAAAAAGTAAAATTCCCGTTACAGTCAACAATATAATAGGGTTTCCTGACGAGACGAGGGAGCTTGTGTTTGACACAATTAAGCTTAATAGGCAGATAAAGGCAGACAGCATCAATGCGTATTTTTTTGTCCCCTATAGGGGCACGCCTCTCAGGCAGTACTGCATTGAAAAAGGCTATCTTGAACCCAATGCAAAAACTGACAGTCTTATGAGAAGCTCTATATTGAGGATGCCCCAATTTCCATCTAATGAGATAAAAGGGCTTGTGAGGACATTCCCGCTTTATGTGAAGATGCCTGAGTCTTATTTTGATAAGATTAAGATAGCAGAGCAGTTGAACGAGGAGGGAGATAAGATGCTTGCCATGCTAAGGGAGATATATTTTAAGGAGTATTTTAAGTGAGGTATTATTAAAGATGGTTATTGCGCTTCTTATGGGTAGGAAAGGAAGCAAAGGGTTTCCAGGCAAAAACCTATATCCAGTCTTAGGAAGACCCCTTGCCTACTATCCAATGAAGGCAGCCAGAGACTGTCCTGAGATAGATAAGGTTTATCTTTCAACAGACGATGAGGAGTTGATGAGGCTCGCAAAGGAAAACAATATTGAAATCATTCAGAGACCCCCTGAGCTTACAACTGAGACTGCTTTAGGAGAGGATGTCTATGTCCATGCCTATGAGACTGCAAAGGAAAGGAATAAAGGGGTTGAGATAGAGCTTATTGTCCTTTTAATGTGTAATGCAGGAACAGTTACCTCTGCTTCCATCTCAGAGGGGATAAAAGTGCTCAGGGAGCACCCGGAGTATGACTCGGCAGTGAGTGTCTCAAGGTACAATATGTGGAGTCCCCTCAGGGCAAGAAGGATTGGTGGAGATGGCCTACTTCATCCATTTGTGCCATTTGAGACATTCGGAGACCCAAAGAGCCTTTCATGCGACAGGGATTCTCAGGGAGATGTCTGGTTTGCGGACATGGGAGTCTCTATCGTAAGACCGAGATGCCTCGAGAGGCTCGAAGAAGGGCTTCTTCCACAGAAATGGATGGGTCAGAAAATCTATCCCCTCAAGCAGTGGGGAGGATTGGATGTTGATTACAAATGGCAAATACCACAGGTTGAGTTTTGGCTTAAAGAACACGGTTTTTCTGAGGTATAGAGAATGAAAACAGTCTTGATCACAGGAGTAGCAGGCGGCATCGGAAGGGAGATAGCCCTCAGGTTTGCAAAAGAAGGCTGGAATATCCTTGGGCATTATTTCTCCTCTCATGAAAAGGCAGGAGAATTAAAAAAGGCAATAAATCGATATGGTGTGGAATGCACCCTGTTTAAAGCTGACCTTTCATCCGAAGGCGAGATTAAAAGGCTTCTAAAGAAACTTCAGAGATTTGAAGTTCATAGCCTCATCAACAATGCAGGTGCATATGTAACCCAGAAGCATTTCACTGACCTTACGGTTAAGGATATAGCAGAGACATTTATGGTTAATGCATTTGCACCCATGATGCTTTCCTTTAAGCTGTTTATGCAGATGAAGAAAAGGCGATTTGGAAGGATTGTAAATATCAGCTCGATAGCGGCAAAATATGGAGGCTCAAGCGTCTCCGTGCATTATGGCTGTTCCAAACTTGCACTTGAAGGCATGACAAAGACGCTGGCAAGAGAAGGAGCGGACTATAATATACTCGTAAACACTGTAAGACCTGGTGTGATTGACACCGAATTCCACAAAAAATTTCCAAAGGATATGTCAGAGAGAATCAAAATGATACCACTTAAGAGGATGGGCTCTCCAGCAGATATTGCAGAGATGGTCTATTACCTTGGAAGTGACAAAAACAGTTTTATCACAAATGAGGTCATAGCAGTGGCAGGAGGGGAATGAGCATTAAACCTGCAGAATTCCTAAAGAACATTCTCATAAAAGTTGCTACTGCTTGTGCCCGTGCGTTTTGTGCCGTGCCTATAATTCGGAAATTATATCTGCTGGTATCCGCCAGACACAGACCTGTCACCGCAGTCAAAAATGGCGCACACACATTTCTTTTCTTCACCCCAACCTTTACTCCCTACTGGAGGGCTATGACTTTATTTACAAAGGAGCCGGAGACCATCAAATGGATTGATGGCTTTAGCCCTGACGATGTCCTCTATGACATCGGTGCCAATGTTGGAACCTACACCGTATATGCGGCGGTAACAGGAAAAACTAAAGCAGTGCTTGCATTCGAGCCCGAATCGCAGAATTTCGCCCTGCTGAATGAAAATGTGTACCTCAACGACTTGCAGGACAAAGTAACATGCATAAATATTGCACTTTCCAATGTCAATAAACTGGACTTTCTGTATCTGTCAGAATTCACCCCGGGCATGGCCATACATAGTTTTGGTAAACCCATTAACCATCTCAGAAGACCTACGAAGTCCGCATTTAAGCAGGGAGTAATCTCTTTTACCCTCGACAGGTTCATAGAGATGTATAATCCTGAATTCCCCTCTCATATCAAAATAGATGTGGATGGACTGGAAAAGGAAATCATAGAGGGCGCACGGAATACCCTGAGCGACAGGAGGCTGAAATCCCTATTGGTGGAGATAAATGAAGAGCTGAAAGAGGACCTGAAATTAATAGAGGACTTAAGGGCTCTGGGGTTTGATGTAAAATATAGGGGGCATGCGCCCATGTTCGATACCGGGCCGTTCTCGAAGGTCTTCAACTATATATTTGTCAGGAAATAGGAATGATACTCTTATGCAATGTATCAGAAGGAAAAGACATTCTAAATGGTATAAAAAAGCACAGTATAAAGAGATGGCTTTTTCTTTCGAGAGATTATCAGAAACTTATGTTTTACGAGGCAAGCCTGAAGGCAGAGAGGATTAAGACAGGTAATGTCCTTGCCATGAAGGCAAAGGCACTCAGAAAACCATTCCTCAGCCTGATGGCAGACCTTGGAGAAAGATATGACTCTACTGAGTGGTGGGCAACTAAGTTAGCCGAAAAAAATACCTTTAATAGCAATCTCTTCCTGAATATATGCTACTTGAGCATGGCAGAAGATGCCATTAAGGCAGATGGCAATATCTGCATTATATCCGATAGCTGGGCTGTGCTTGAGACCCTTAAGTCAACTCATACGGACTCTGTGTTACTTAACCAAAGGATAGCAGTTTTTGACCGACTCAAGCAGACTCTAAAGGGCTATGCATACATTTTTTATTTCCTTATGGCAGGGCTTATAAAGGTTTTACTTTCGGTTTTATATCTGAGAAAACTCAAGGGAAAAGACCTCGATAAAGGCAAGAAGAAATATCTGATTTTCAGCTGTGTGAACGAAAAAAGCCTTAGCAGTGATGGAAGATTCAAAGACAGGTGTTTCGGAAGACTCTCTGACTGGCTCAAAGACAAAGGATATGAGGTCATAACCTTTGCAAAGATACTGGATATAAGAGGAGGCGGGTTGAGGGCAGTTGGATGGTTCAGGAAGGCATTCAGGTGGTTTAAAGGTGCTCAGGGGAAATTCGTCATTGAGTATAGCTACTACAGGCTCTCTGACTATTTATTTGCCGTCTGGGTCTATCTAAGGCAGAAACTTATAAGGATAAAAGACATACATTTTCAGGGGCTTAATCTTAGAAGGCTTTTTAAAGAGGCACTGAGGATGGAGCTTGTTCATGAAAGCATTTTGAATTACAGGCTTGCAAAAAGGCTTAAGGAAAATGGTATAGAGCCTGATATATACATTGATTCCTATGAGAATCTTCTTCCTGAAAAGCTCTTCAGGCTCGGCATAAGAAAATACCTGAAGGGCACAAAAATACTGAGCTATCAGCATGCCCCTTTTTTCCCGAACTTTCTCAACCTATATTGTGCAGGCAGGGAATATACATATGCTCCTGACAGGCTGGTTACAAGCGGAAAGAAGATGATGCGTATTATTGAAGGTGAGGGGTTTCCAAAAGAGCGGATTGCCATTGGTCCAGCCTTCATGTATGATTACATGCATTACCTTAAGACTAAAGAGAAAAAGTCAGAAGGAAAACAGATAGCTCTGTTAACGCCATTTGAGCCAACACTGACAAAGGAGTTACTTTCAAAGGTCTACCATGCACTCAAGGAAATGCCTGACATCAAGCTATCCATAAAGCCTCATCCATTCATGAGCAGGGAAAGGATTGTGGAGTTTTTTAGAGAAAGCAACTACCAGATGCCCCCCAATTTCAGTTTTACAGACAGAGAGCTTTATAGCATAATTGAGGAGGTTGACTGCGGAATACTTATGGCAACATCAGCACTTTTGGAGTTCTGCATCTTAGGCATCCCCTATGTGAATGTGGGAAGCGAGCTTTCCCTTTCTCATGACCCCACAGAGTGGTTTGATTTCTATAGAAAACCAGTTTATACTCCTTCTGATATAAAAAAGGATGTAGAAAATCTTCTTTCTTCAGGCAAGGCTGAAGTGCCTGAGGTCTCGGTAAGCGATATCTTTGAGCCTGTAAGCGAAAGGGCAATGGAGGCATTTCTTATATGATAATTTTAATTACAACCTCTACATTTGGAGAGTTTGATGGTGTCCCCCTGAAAAAACTTAAGGATGCGGGCTTATCCGTAAAAACCAATCCCCACGGAAGAAAGCTCACCTCCGATGAGGTGGCTGAGCTTGCAAAGGATGCTGTTGGCATCATAGCAGGCACAGAGCCTCTCGATAGAGGGGTGCTTGAAAAATTGCCTTTACTAAAGGTCATCTCCAGATGCGGAACAGGGCTTGATAATGTTGACATGGAAACTGCAAAAAGGCTGGGCATAAAGGTCTTTAACTCGCCTGATGCACCAACACTCGCAGTGGCTGAGCTTACAGTGGGGCTGATTATTAATCTCCTAAGAAAAATAAATCGCATGGACTCTGACCTTAAGGCAGGGAAATGGCAGAAAAAGATGGGCAATCTCCTAAAGGGCAAAAATATTGGCATTATAGGCTTTGGAAGAATCGGCAGAAAGGTTTCTGAGCTCCTTAAGCCTTTTTCTGTGGAGGTCGCCTACACAGACCCTGCAGTTTCTGCTAAAGACATAAAAAGGCTATCCCTTAAGGATTTACTTGTGTGGGCTGATATTGTAACAATTCATATATCTCAAAAAGAGACGATACTTGTAGATAAGGAGCTGAGATTAATGAGAAAAGGCTCATGGCTCATAAATATCTCAAGGGGAGGGGTGGTGGATGAAGAGGCCCTTTATGAGCTTCTTAAGGAAGGACATCTTGCTGGTGCGGCATTGGATGTCTTTGAAAAAGAGCCGTATGATGGCAAACTCAAAGGGCTTGAAAATGTTATACTTACACCACATATAGGCTCTTATGCTCTTGAGGCAAGGACCCGGATGGAAAAAGAGGCAGTGGATAACCTTTTGAAAGGATTGATGGGATGAAGGCAGTGGTTTTTGGAGGCAGTGGGTTTTTAGGCAGTCATGTGGCTGATGCCCTTACGGATAAAGGTCATGAAGTTACAGTATTTGACCTCAAGCCATCTCCGTATATCAGTGCGTCTCAGAGGATGGTTGTTGGAGACATAATGGATGAGGCTTCAGTTTCAGAGTCTCTTTCTGGTGCAGATGTGGTTTATAACTTTGCAGGGCTTGCAGACATAGAGGAGGCAAAAGTAAAGCCCCTTGAAACCATAAGGTTCAATGTCTTAGGAAACACAGTGCTTCTTGAGTGCTCAAGAAAGGCAGGCGTAAAGAGGTTTGTTTATGCAAGCACACTTTATGTATATAGCAAAACAGGCTCGTTTTATCGCTCAAGCAAACAGGCATCAGAGCTTATAATAGAAAACTACTACGAGACATTTGGGCTTCCCTATACAATTCTGAGATACGGCTCTCTTTATGGCCCAAGAAGCGATGAAAGAAACTGGATATACAGGTCGCTCAAGCAAGCCCTTACAGAAGGCAAAATAGTAAGGCATGGAGATGGAGAAGAGATAAGGGAATACATACATGTAAAGGATGCCGCAGTGGCAAGCGTGGATATACTCTCCAATGAGTTCCTAAACCAGACAGTCATAATCACAGGCTACCAGCAGATAAAGATTAAAGAGCTTATGCTCATGATAAAAGAGATGCTTGAAAATAAAATCTCTTTAGAGTTCCTTCCTCCTTCAGAGACTTATCATTACGAGATTACACCATATACATTTGCACCGAGGGTGGGGAAAAGGCTTGTAAGTAAAAGCTACCATGACCTTGGACAGGGAATCATGGAATGCCTTTATGACATTTATAAAAAGGTTCACCATTACCCTACACTAAATGGTCTTGTCATCAAGGATGAAAAGGCTCGTTAGAGTCTCCTATAACATAGATGAGGGCACACCCCTTTATCCCAAGACAGAGCCTATAATAATAAAACAGGCAAAGAGCATCCTGAGAGGGGATTCTTGTAATACATATGTCATTTCTTTATCAAACCACACAGGAACACACATAGATTTCCCGAATCATTTTCATAACTCGGGCAGAAAGGTAGCTGACTACACTGTAGAAGAATTAATCTTTAAAAAACCTCTTGTTCTTGATTGTCCAAAAGGACAGGACGAACCAATCAGGACTTCTGACCTTAAAGGCAGGGTAAAGAAAACCACTGATTTGCTTCTTATAAGGACAGGGTTTTTCAAGCTGAGAGGCAGAAAGGTCTATATATCCAGAAACCCATATATCCTTCCTGAGACAGCCAAATGGCTAAAGACATCTTGTCCCCGACTTAGGGCAATAGGCATAGACTGCATATCAGTGGCATCCCCGCTTCATCGGCAAGAAGGCAGAAATACCCACAGGGCTCTGCTTGGAGGCAAAAACCCAATACTTATTATAGAGGATGTTGATCTTTCTATGAGGCTAAAAGGTTTAAAAGAGGTCATTGCAGTGCCTCTGTACATGGAAGGCATTGACAGTTCTCCATGTACCTTGATAGGAGTTATAGATGCTTAAGGCAGTAATTTTTGATTTTGACGGAGTCCTTGCAGAATCAGTGAATATAAAGACAGAGGCATTCAGAAGGCTCTTTGAAAAAGAAGGGGCAGAGACTGTAAATAAAATAGTTGCATACCATCTTGAGCATGGAGGGGTATCGAGATTCGAGAAATTCAGATACATATACAAAGAGATTCTCAGGCGTCTTCTGCCAGAGGAGGAGTTCGAAAGGCTCTGCAAAAGATTCAAGGAGCTTGTTCTTGAAGGCGTTATGACTGCTCCAGAGGTTGATGGTGCATCAGAATGCCTGAAGAGGCTTCATGGAAAGGTTAAGCTCTTCATAGTGTCAGGCACACCTGAGGAGGAGATGAGGCTTATAGCGAAGGTGAGAAACATAGAGCATTTTTTTGATGGCATATACGGCTCTCCAGAGACAAAAACAGAGCTTGTAAGAAAAGTCCTTAGCACCTATAATCTCAAGGCAGATGAGGTCGTTTTCATAGGAGATGCGATGACGGATTACGATGCCGCAAAGGAGACAGGAACAGGCTTTATTGCCCGCGCCATTTCAGAGACCGAAGGGCTCTGGAGGGGGTTAAATGTAAGGAGGGTTAAGAGTATCTCTGACTGTGTGATGGAGCTTGGGCTTTGAACTATGAATACGAGGAGTAGCGCTAAAGTCTATCGGCAGATTTGGGACGCAATGCGATTATGGATTGCATTCCATGTTTTATTTTATAATAGAAATATGAAGAGAGAGCTTGTTGTTCTTATAAATCCGGGCCACGACGAAGATGTAGACCCTGAGATTGCGCGCTCAATGGGCGCAAGGCAGAGGACTGTCTCGAGGGAAGACCCACCTGTATCCATATTGAACCTTGGGGCTTACATCAGAGACAAGGGCTATGATGTCCGCATCCTCGACACCCATGTCGAGCCTGACTACAAGCGGATATTGAAAGACCTAATAAAGGAAAAACCTCTCGCAATTGGACTCTCCGTGATACTCGGAAAGTTCACTAAAAACGCCATCGCGATTACAATGATGATAAATGAGACAGCCCCGGAAATCCCTGTCGTATGGGGAGGCAAGCTCGTCCATCTAGCCGCCGAGCTTATACTTGAGGAACTGCCAGTTGATTATGTAATAATCGGGGAGGGGGAGCTTTCGTTCTTCACCCTATTAGATGCCCTGAGGAAGGGGCAAAAACCGAAGGACATACCCGGCTTCGGATACAAGGAGGCCGGCAAGCAAGTGATAAACAGGAACTTCGTCTATGCCGAAGACCTCGATTCCATATACACGAGCGAGGACTTTGGCTGGGACCTCATCAAAGACAGGGTGAATTACCGCCAAGTGCCGTATTTCATCAACCTCTATACAAGCAGGGGATGCAAGTACAACTGCTCCTTCTGCTACCTCAAGGACATAAAGCAGGTCAAGGCCGTCCTCCGTTACAGGCGGAGGTCACCCGAAAATGTAATAAAGGAGATTGAATACCTGAACAGGAATTTTGGGATAAATGTATTTACATTTGGGGACGATGATTTCCTCTACGACCTCAAAAAAGTAGCTCCTGTCCTTGAGCACATCAAGCAAAAGGGCTATTACATAGAGCATATCTGGACGAATATCAATAACCTCAAGCCAGAGACCATCGAGTTACTCAAGGGTATATGCCAGACGGTCTGCTATTCCATCGAGACGGTTTCGCCGAGACTGCAGAAAATATTGAGAAAAGTGATACCTGCCGAGAGGGTTATCGAGACAAACAGACTACTGAGAAAGTCGGGCATTAACACTGTGCACAACTTCATGTTTGGCGTGCCCACAGAGAGGGACGAGGAAACGAAGCTCAATATAGACCTTATGAAAAGGCTCAAGGAAATAAACCCCTTCGTGAGGGCCAACTGCTACATACTGAGCCCAATCCCAGGGACGCCCATATTCAGCTATGCAGAGAAGCTTGCCGACAAGCCCATCCAATGGTCTCTCGATGACCTTGCGAAGTTCCATTTCAGGTACATGAAAGAGAGCGCGGCAAAGTTTCGCCCCTATCTCACACTGGAGGACAACATATTCTATGAAAGGGCGACTGTGCTTGCCAACGAGCTTTTCACAGAGCTGAATGTCCCTGCCGTGGCCAAGCAAATTGCGGAGATAGAAGGCTCAAGGAGGCTGAAGTTCATCTTCGGGGACATTAGTGGAATCCCTTATCCGATAATAAATGACAAGGTTATGGACAGGAAATACATCCTCGATAAGGTACTCAGGGCAAAGGACGAAGGGCGGCAGATGCCTATGATAGAGCCCTTTTAAGAGATGGACGAAAAGTTCTTCGACATACCTTATGACAGAACATGGTGGAAGCCGGCTTTACCTGTTATGAAGACCGAACTGCCCGGGCCGAAATCCAAAGAGCTTTACTCAAGAGGGGTCGGACATTCGAGCTTTACTGGAAGGGTCAAGCTCTGCCCGGTTGTATTTGACTCAGGCAAGGGCGTCATCCTGAGGGATGTGGACGGAAACGAGTTTCTGGACTTTTCATCCGGTATATATGTTACGAACCTGGGACACTCACACCCCAAGGTGTCCGAGGCCGTGGCAAGATATGCAAATAGGCTTATGAACTGCCATGACTATATGACCGAGGTAAAAAGCAGATACCTCGAAAGGCTCTCCGCATTCACAGGACACGGCATTGACTACATACACCTTTATGACAACGGGACAACCGCAATCGAGTTCGGAATACGGGTGGCCCGGAGGCTTACTAACAAGTACGAGGTCATAACTGTCTATCAGGACCATCACGGAAAGACCATGGGCGCGGCATCCCTGGGCAGAATAAACGCAACCCACAATGTGGCCAGGCCTCAGGGGTTTTACATGGTTCCGAGGGCCGACCCATACAGGCCCATATGGACGAAACCCGACGGCACAATAGACACCGACAGGTATATCGAATTCTATGACCTCTTCATTAGAGAGGTCACCGCAGACAATGTAGCGGCATTCATCGTGGAGCCCATTCAAGGGTGGGGCGGCTCGATGGTTCCGCCGGATGACTTCCTGCCCAAGCTCTCGGAGTTCTGTCGGAGCAAGGGCATCTTTCTCATGGCAGATGAGATACTGACAGGTTCAGGAAGGACCGGCAAGTGGCTTGCCTGCGAGCACTGGTCCGTAGAGCCTGAAATCGTAACGCTCGGCAAAGGCCTCGGCAACGGTTTCCCACTGAGTGCACTCCTCACAAAAAGCACATACGCTAAAGAGATAGAGCCCCTCGGCATGTCCACCACATACGGCGGAAACCCGATGGCTTGCGCCGCAGGGCTTGCGGTCATAGAGGTGGTTGAGGAGGAGGGCTTGCTTGAAAACGCCGTGACGCTCGGCAGGTTCTTCCTGAGAAGGCTCAATGAATTAAAGGACAGTCACCCTATCATAGGGGATGTCCGTGGCAAGGGCTGTCTTCTCGGAATCGAGTTTGTAAAGGACAGGGTCTCGAAGGAGCCGCTTGCAGAGGCTGGAGGTGCCGTCTATCTTGAGTGCATTAAGCGTGGGTTAATCGCAGGAGTCCCGGTTGTCCATCTTCTTCGGGTCGCACCTCCGGTTATCATGGATGAGGAAACCGCGATTAAAGGGCTTGAGATTTTAGACGAAGCCATAACTGCAGTGGAAAGGCGGCTCGGATATGCCTGAAGGAGGTTTTCTATGAAGACAGTTATACTCTGTGGAGGAATGGGCGCAAGGCTCAAGGAGGAGACTGAGTGGAGGCCAAAGCCAATGGTGGAAATTGGCGGAAGACCAATACTCTGGCACATAATGAACATATACGATTTCCATGGGTTCAAGGAGTTTATCCTTGCCTTAGGGTACAAGGGTGAGATGATTAAAGAGTATTTTCTCAACTACTACCACCACCAGAGTAACCTCACAATTGACCTCAGGACAGGAAAGGTGACTGCATCAAACAACGGGGTGAGAAACTGGCTCGTGCACCTCATTGGCACAGGGATTAATTCAATGACAGGAGGAAGGCTCCACAGGCTAAAAGACATGCTCAAAGAGACATTCATGCTTACTTATGGAGATGGCGTTTCGAATGTAAATATAAAAAAACTAATTGAGTTTCATAAATCCCATGGAAGGATTGCCACTGTGACAGCAGTCAGGCCTTCTGCCCGATTTGGCGGAATGAGTTTTGAAGGCAATAAGGTTATAGAGTTCAAGGAAAAGCCCCAGACAGGAGAGGGCTGGATAAATGGAGGGTTTTTTGTTTTTGAGCCAAAGGTCTTTAGTTATCTTCATGGAGATGACACTGTGCTTGAAGGAGACCCTCTCGAGAACCTTACAAAAGACGGTGAACTTATGGCTTTCAAGCACGAAGGATTCTGGCAGTGCATGGACACTGCAAGGGACAGGGATGTGCTTGAGTCCCTCTGGCAAAGTGGCAATGCTCCATGGAAGGTGTATGATGACTGAGCATCTCTTTCGTGGACTCTACAAAGGCAAGACAGTGCTTGTAACAGGGCACACAGGGTTTAAGGGTTCGTGGCTTGCCATTTGGCTTACCTCTCTCGGAGCAAAGGTCATAGGGTATTCCCTTTATCTTCCATCTAAGCCATGCAATTTCACTGTCTCGAATATCCAAAAGCACATTACTCACATAGAAGGAGACATCCGTAATATAAATCGCCTCAAGGAGGTTTTCTTGGAATACAGCCCTGACATCGTCTTTCACCTTGCGGCACAGCCTATTGTAAGGAGGTCATTTAAAGAGCCTGCTCTTACATTCGGCACAAATGTCCTCGGCACGGTGAATGTTCTTGAATGTATCCGCGTAACGCCATCTGTGAAGTCCGCGGTGATAATAACAAGTGACAAGTGCTACAAGAACAACGAATGGCTTTGGGGGTACAGGGAAAACGACATTCTTGGAGGAGATGACCCTTACAGTGCCTCAAAGGCATGTGCAGAGATAGCCTCACATGCCTATATAAAATCTTTTTTCAATGGCAGAAGGGCACATATCTCCACAGCAAGGGCAGGCAATGTGATAGGAGGTGGCGACTGGGCAGGTGACAGGGTTATCCCTGATTGTGTGCGCGCATGGTCTTTGGGCGAGGAGGCAATAATAAGGTCTCCAGAGGCAACAAGGCCATGGCAACATGTGCTTGAGCCTCTTAGCGGTTATCTATGGCTCGGAGTCGAACTTTATAAATCGGATAGGCTTCATGGAGAGGCTTTTAATTTTGGTCCTACTACGGAAACCGATAAGCCTGTAAGAGAGCTCGTAGAGACATTTCTTACCTTCTGGGGTAAGGCAAAATGGAAATACATAGCCTCAGCCAAGACAAAAGAATCTACACTCCTTAAGCTTTCATGCGACAAGGCATTAAGCCTGCTTGAGTGGCATGCAGTGCTTCCATTCAAGGAAACAGTAAGGCTTACTGCCGAATGGTATAAGGCTTACTATAGTAATAACAAAGACATGTTCGGCTTCTGCCTGAAACAGATAAAATCCTATGTTTTAGAATCAAAAAAACAGGCTCTTAGCTGGACAAATCCGTCTTGAGGCTTTTAAGGAGAAGCTCTTTTGCGGTTTTTAAATCAGCTTTTATCTTATACCCTGCGGCGTTTCTATGTCCGCCGCCTCCAAATGACTCTGCGATAACTGCCACATTAACAAGGTCTTTTTTCGAGCGGAGGCTTACCTTCCATCCCGAACCTTCGGCAAGCTCCCTAAAGAGAGCAGATACATTTATGTCTTTCATCATTCGGGGATAACCTACAAAGTTCTCTGTGTCATCCGAGGAGGCTCCTGTATCCTTGAACATATCCTTTGTGATAACTGTTATTGCAATGCCATCTATAATCTCGAGGGTCTCGAGGGTCTTTGAAAGGAGTCTGAATCTTTCCTGAGACCATGTCTCATAAAGCCCTTCTGCCACTACGCTGGGCAGTGCGCCTGCCTCTACTAAAGAAGATGCAATCCTTAGAACCTCGGGAGTCGTATTGTTGTATCTGAATGTGCCTGTGTCAACTGCAATGGCTGTATAAAGGTTCACTGCAATATCCTCTGTAATACTTATGCCCAATTCCTTGATGAGACGATACACCATAAGTCCTGTGGCAGGTGCAGATGGCTCTATCCACCTTATATCTCCAAAGCCCCTTTCTACTTCATGGTGGTCTATGACTGCAGTGTGCTTGAATGTCAGGTTTTCAACCCCTGCCCTTTCAGGGTCATTGCAATCGAGGAGGATTAAAGGCATAGACGAGGTGTTAAGCCCATCGAGGCTATTTCTGACCCTTTCCCAGCCAGGCATGAACTTATAAAACTCAGGAACAGGGTCCCTGTCATATACGATAGTTTTTTTGTCTATGGCAGAAAGTGCCATGGAGAGTGCTATTGCCGAGCCTAAGGCATCTCCTTCTGGGTTTACATGCGTTGCAAGCACAAATGAATCGTTTCCCTTTATAAAAGAGGCTATATCCTTGATGTCGTTCAATGTTTCTCCTTTATCTCTTTAAGAAGGCACTCAATCCTGCTTGCATAATCGGATGTGGTATCGAGCCTGAACTCCAGAGAAGGTATGAATTTCATCCTTAGTCTTTTTGCAAGCTCGGCACGGATGAAACCCTTTGCCGAATCCAATATCTTCATCGTCGTCTCTCTTTCTTCGGGCTTGAGGACGCTGATGAATGCCCTTGCGAGCTTAAGGTCTTCTGTGACCTCTACATCGGTGACAGAGGCAAAACCCAATCTCGGGTCTTTAACCCTGTTCATGATAATGTCAGCTATCTCTTTTTTTATGAGATGACTTACTCTATGGGAACGCTTATAAGGAAGCATGATTTAAAGCTTAACATTTTCGGGCAGGAATGTCATTAAAGCCCCTGAACAGGACTCCTATAAAAGAGCTATCCACCCTGTTGCCTCATGTAAGAATCTTGATGGAGTAATAATCGTTGCCATCTCCTTTTTTTATAGGTTCAAGTTGAATTCCCTAAGTGCTTGAATTATCTTCATTTTTATCGTTTGAGTGTTCAATCTTTTTCATTTTGTTCAAGTTGCAGTCTTTTTCATCAGCCTCTATGAGCCGGGCTTAAATTCTCAGTTGGCTCTTTTACGATGTTATGCACACTTCCTATGCTCATCTCAAGTGTAGAGGCTATTTCCCTGTAGGGCTTACCTTCAGCAAGTAAAATCCTTGCACTTACTCTTTTTTCTTTTGAGATTTTTTTACTCATAAGTCTTTTCTCAACCTCCTAACTATGGTTTTTTAAGCTATAATCTATTATAACTATAGTTAGTAGTATAAGGCATGATTTTTGATTTGTCAAGAGGTTTTTTGTCATTAATCAATGTAGCTGCAGGCTTTAGCAAGCGATATGGCATTGGGTCAGGAAGAGGGTCAGGGGTGTGTAAGCAGAAGCAATCTCTAACATACCCTACTGCCCTCCTGCTCTTTTATTGTCCTTGACAGGGAGAAGGGAGCTACTTAGAATAACAGGATGGAAAAAACAACTGCATATTTCAGAAATGAAATCTTGCGTAAGAGACCATATCTTACAATTGAGATGTGCAGAAAAGTGATTGAAAATCCATATAAAAAAGAAGTTCAGCATGGAGAAAGGATTAGGTTTTGGGGTAAAATACAGGAGTTAGGAGGAAGGTATCTGAGGGTCGTTACGCTTGAGGACGGCATTACAATACACAATGCCTTCCTTGATAGAGGATTTAAACCATAGAAGGAGGTATTTATGAAGATAAAATATTATGCAGATACTGATTCGCTCTATATTGACCTTTCCGAGAAAACAAGCGTAGAGTCCTTAGAAATCGCCCCAGGCATAGTCGTGGACTTTGACGAGAGCAATAATATTGTAGGCATTGATATAGACCATGCAAGCAAGATTCTCAATCTTAATGATTTAGAGATAACAAGCCTGCCTGCAAAAAAACTTCTGCTTGCATCATCGGCTTGAGACAGGTTTAGCACCAAAAACATGATCCCGAAGCTTCGGGATTCAGCAGAAGCAATTTCTAAATCCGTCAGATCAAATATTTTTGAAAGAATTTTTGAAAAAATACTGTTCGGGAATAATCAAAAATAGAGTTCAGGTAAATATCAAGCAGATAAGAAAATTCAATAAGATGAAAAGGGAAGTGCAATCCCTCTCTTAAAATTTCATATAACTCGTTCATAGACGACAGTGTCGCTTTTTGCCCAATTTTGGAATGATAGGCGACGTTGTCGTCTATCCATACCTGTAGATTATTCATCTTACTTCCAAAATCTGGTCTAAAGGGTTTTGTATCTTCATAAAGTCTCTACTGCTAACATGAGTATAAATCTCGGTAGTTTTGCTATTTTTGTGCCCCAACAGCTCTTGGATATATCTTAAATCAGTTCCGCTTTCCAGCAAATGAGTTGCAAAACTGTGCCGTAAGGTATGCACTGTAATATCTTTCCTAACTCCAGCCTTTTTACGATGTTGTCCTTCAATTCGTTAAAATATGAAGACCTCAAGTTTCATTATCTTAATCAGCCGCCTCCTTCCTGTCAAGGTCTCTCCAAGAGCTTTCCACTTGACATTATTTTATCTAATGTTACACTAAACTTATGGGTGCGCATATCCTGATATTTAACGAAGATAGGGAGGAGACTAAGAGGCTCGGTGAGCTTATTGGAGGCGATGACCTCAGTGTCTTTGAGACCTCAAGGGTTCTTGAGGCAGTGCATATACTTAAAACAGAAGATATCTCCCTTGTGCTTGCCAGCCAGAGCCTCGATGGCATAGAGGTCGAGGAGTTCAAAGAGATTGTCGATGCCATAAAGCCTGGCATAAATATCCTCTTTCTTGGCCCTGTTTCTGCTAAGGGCAAGAACCTTTCAGTAGGTGGAGAGGAGTTCAAAAAGTTCGTTCAGCTTTCCCTGAAATCGGAAACACAGCTTAGCCATAAACTTAGCGGACTTAAGCAGTTCTTTTTCACATTTGCAGATAGGCTTCTACAGATATTCGAGGTCCATGACAGGTATTTCTTTAACAACGACCATTTTGTGGCAGAGCTTTCGAGAAAAATCGCAGAGAAAATGGGGCTTTCAGAAGATACGGTGGATGCTATTCAGATGGCGGCGCTTTTAAGGGATATTGGAAAAGTGGGAATTCAACATCAACTTCTCGAGGAAAGAAAACGCCTCACAGAGGAGGAGCTTACTCCAATAAAAAATCATCCCCTGACCACGGTTCAAATCCTTAAACAGATAAAATTTCCGTGGAATGTAGACTCTATAATCTCTGAGCACCATGAGCATTACGATGGCAGAGGCTATCCCCTCGGACTCAAAGGCAGGGAGATTACAATAGGGGCACGCATTATTGCGGTTTCAGACTCCTATTGTGCTATGACCTCTGACAGGCCATATAGAAAGGCCTTACAAAAAGACTCTGCAATAGAGGAGATAAAGAAAAAAGCAGGAACACAGTTTGACCCAGAGACAGTGGAGGTTTTCCTTGAGGTTATAAAGGAATTCGAACCAAAGGAAAGACAAAGACGATGCCTTCTCATACTGGAAAGACAGCCAGCGCTTTCTGCCATAATCAAGCTCAGTGTGAATGCCGATGAGATAGATACTGTTCATGCAGGGAATAGCTTCGATGCCATAAGGCTTATAAAACAAAGGGCTCCAGACATCATAGTGGCTGATGTGGAGATGCTGGAGAAAAACTCCTTCCTTCAGTTCTACAATGTTATTCAGGAGATTCCTGCTGTCAAAGACAAGCCCTTTATCCTGATACTTCCGGATAAACACTACCCAAGGAACTTCCAAGGAAAAAACCTTGTGTATGTTCAAAAACCCCTTAATGTAGCCGAGATTTCCCAGAAAATAACATCCTTTCTCGGCAAGGAAGCCCTTCCTTTGCCTGCTGAAGTGGAAGGAAAGGGGCTGACAGGCTCGCTTGAGGACTTTGGTCTTACAGATATAGTACAGATACTTCACATAGGACTTAAAACCGCAAAGGTGGACATTTCCAGTAATAGCTTAAAGGGTATGCTCTATCTTCATCATGGGAAAGTTGTTTATGCCTCTGCCAAAGGGCTTAAGGGCAATGAGGCATTCATTGAAATGCTCAGGTGGAAAAAAGGCACATTCGGTATACTGCATGGACCAGCTGCACCTGAGGAAAATATAAATATGGACACCATACATCTTCTCCTTGAGGCATCTGCAATCATAGACGAAAGGTCACGAATCACATTGGAATAAGTTCTGTAAAGTCTTGTAGAGAAAATGAAATCCCTGAATATACCTAAAGGGTAACTACCTTCCCTTTAAGACCTTTGAAAGTAAAAGCCCTATGTATTTGTTCAGGGGATTACCTCTCGGAAGAAACGATATAGCAGGCTTTTTTCTTATGCCTAATTTTTTTATTTCCCATAGAAGGTCTTTATTTTCGTTATCATAGGAGAGCCCTTTCATAAATGTCCCGAATGCCTCTTTTCGGTCTCCTTCTGCAAGATAAGCCCTTCCAAGGTTAAGATAAAACACAGGATAAAAAAACTCCTCTCCAAAGGGCACAGATGCCTTTAGCCTTTCGATTGCCCTTTTGCAGGTGCTTACGCCTTCTTTGTATCGCTTCTCCACTATTGCCTGAAGACAGCCATAGTATGAAAGCAAAAATGGCTCATCAGGATGGATTTGAAGTGCCTCCTCCAAATGAGAAATAGCGGCTTTTTTGTTTTTCCTTCTTAGTAACACCAATACACTATTCAGATACTCAGAGGGGGTCCTTGCCTCCTCGTGAAGTGCCTTAATGGCTTGCTTATGCTGTTTGTGCATCAGGTCATGGACCCTCTCCTTGAGGTCAGGCTCATTCGTGATATCTCTATAATCAGTGGTTATGGTTGAAAGTATCTGTCCCTTCCTGTAGGTCTTAGTTATAATCTTAGCAGTCTTAATCCCCATATCTTCTGTCTGCACGAGGTATTTATCTACGCCTAAGAAAACAGTAGTCTCGAACTCTCCTTGTGAGCTTGAGGTAATATGGATATGCCTTTCCATGTCTTTATAGATTAGCAGAAAATCCAATGAGGTCACAAGGGATATTGTAAAAACCTTTTCCTGAATGTTATTATCTAATGATGGTAACTGAGCCTAAAAGAGCCACTCTTTTACTCAGGGTTGTAGCTAAGGCAATTGATTTTATATTGGTTTTTGCGGCTGTTGAGGCATTGCCAAAGGCAGGCTGGCTTGCAGGGGTTGGCTATATACTTATAGGAGATGGGCTTTTTGAAGGTAGGAGCCTCGGTAAAAGACTTACAGGACTTAAAGTGGTATTAGCGGATGGAAGAGCATGCTCTCTAAGGGAGTCCATTTTGAGAAATAGTCCTTTTGGAGCTGGACTTCTCTTATGGAAAATCCCGATTGTCGGATGGCTCTTTTTATCTGCAATAGTTACCTTCGAATTTATATTATTGCTTGGCAGTGCAGAGAAAATGCGTCTTGGAGACGAAATATCAAAGACTATGGTTATTGAATCTGTGGTTCAGGCCGAAGGCGAAAAGGAGACCTGATGTTCATTCATGACATATTAGGGTGGTTTTCAAATGACCTTGCTATAGACCTTGGCACGGCAAACACGCTTGTGTTTGTGAAAGGCAAGGGCGTGGTCTGCGATGAGCCATCGGTTGTCGTTGTAAGAAGGGACAATAAAAAGCCTGTTGCAGTCGGAATAGAGGCTAAAAAGATGCTCGGCAAAACCCCTTCCAATATCATTGCAATAAGGCCTATGAAAGACGGCGTCATAGCTGATTTCGATGCAACAGGAGAGATGCTCAAATACTTCATAACGAAGGTCCATAACAGGCGGAGCTTTGTCTCCCCAAGGGTGATAATAGGCGTGCCCTCTGGTATAACACAGGTAGAGCAAAGGGCTGTCAAGGATGCGGCATTGGCATCAGGTGCAAGAGAGGTCTATCTTATAGAAGAGCCTATGGCGGCTGCCATAGGAGTCGGTCTTCCTGTTGGAGAGCCATCAGGCAATATGATTGTTGACATAGGAGGCGGAACAACGGACATTGCAGTCATATCCTTAGATGGGATAGTGTTCAGTAAGGCATCCCGTGTTGGCGGAGATAAGATGGATGAGTCCATAATGGCTTACATCAAACGCAGATACAATCTAATGGTAGGCGATAGGACGGCAGAGCAGATTAAAATAGAGATTGGCTCAGCATATGCATTGGATGGCGAAAAGCCAATGTCCATGGACATAAAAGGAAGGGACCTACTGTCAGGTATACCAAAGACCATCCTGATTACCGAGGCGGAAATAAGAGAGGCATTAGCCGAGCCTGTAAACATAATACTGGACACGATAAAAGTCACCTTAGAGAACACCCCCCCTGAGCTTGCCGCAGATATAGTTGACAAGGGCATTGTGCTTGCAGGCGGAGGGGCACTCTTAAAAGGACTTGACAGCCTTATTAAAAAAGAGACCGCGCTTCCAGTTGTGGTGGCAGATGACCCTCTTACAGCAGTCGTAAGGGGAGTGGGTAAGATGCTCGATGAACTTGAGCTTCTGAAAAAAATAGCACTTTATTCTTAATGTCAAAGAAACACTTTAGGGTCTTCTTAGTATTTCTTGTAGTAACTGTCACCATGATGGTTTATCAGGCATCGAAAGGCCCGATAATGCCCCTCGGATTTCTCATGCATCCCCTGAACCTCTTAAACGACTCCATTAGGCAGGTAAGCTATCGCATAAGTGCCTCGATAGAAAACCTCACAATCACGCAAAAAGAAATTGAGGACATGAGAAACGCTATTGCCTTCCTGAGACTTCAAAACCAGAAACTTAAAGAGATTGAGCTTGAAAACGAAAGACTAAAAGATCTGCTTTCCCTTAAGAAGAGACAACAGGGTTTGCCTGTTTCTGCTTCAGTCATTGCAAGGGGAAATGACCTGTGGTCTCATACACTCATTATCGATAAGGGCAGGGCAGACTCCATAACAAAGGGCATGGCAGTTATAACGGTAAAAGGTCTTGCAGGGAAAATCCATGAGGTCTATGACTCGTATTCATCCGTGCTTTTAATCACGGATAAAAGATTCAAAGCTGGAGTTCGGCTTCAGGCAGGAAGGGCAGAGGGCATATTTTCAGGCTCAGGTGGAAGGCACGGCATAATCCAGTATATAAGCACTGTGGAGACTGTCAGGGAAGAGGAGGTTATCGTTACAAGCGGGCTCGATAGCCTTTTCCCGCCAGGGCTGGGCATAGGCTATATATCAGGTGTATTTAAGTCTGACAGAAAACTCTTTCAGGATATAGAGGTAACCTTATTCGTAGATACTATGAAGGTCGAGGAGGTAATCGTTCTCAGGTGATGAGCGGACTGGGCTATACTCTTCTTATTGTGCTTTCCTTTGTCCTTGAGGCAAAGGTTCGGGTACTGGGCATAATGCCTTCTGTTAGTACGCTGATTGTATATTCAATTGGACTAAGGAACGGCCATCTTAAAGGGCTTGCCTTTGGTGCATTGATTGGCATTGTCTCGGATAGCCTTTCAGGAGGTATGCTTGGTCCAAACCTTCTTGGCAAAGGCGTGGCGGGGTATTTCTCGGCATCCCTTACAGGCTTATTATTTTTCAGATGGACTCCGTTCATTGGCATCATAGGTGCTGGGACTGCCACGATTATAGACAGGGCAGTGTCGTTCATCTCGATCTCTATTTTCCATGGGATGTCCACAAGCGTTCTCCATGCACTGTATTTTATCCTTGGACAGGCAGTGTTAAATTCGGTAGTAGGACTGTTCATCAGACCAAAAGGCAATGACTGAAAGAAAAATAGCCTATGTCATAACCCTGATATTTCTTGTGCTTGGAGGTCGGCTCTTTCAGCTTCAGCTTATTCAGGGCAATGAGCTAAGAAGACTTTCGGAGGAAAACAGACTTCAGAGGATAAAGATACCTTCGCCAAGAGGAGTAATTTACGACAGGAATGGAATTCCGCTTGTAGAAAACATGCCCTATTACTGTGTCATTCTTCTTCCTGAAGCTGCGGATACTGTTGACATAGAGTCGATCTCAGAGCTTCTTGGAGTTAGCAAGGAAGATGTTCAAAAGAAGATCGAAGATAGAAAACCTTTTGAGCCGATAAGGCTTAAGGAAAGGCTAAGCATGAAGGAGGTGGCGTTCATAGAGGCAAGGCTCTCGGACTATCCGGGCATTCAAATAGAGGTGGACCTTGCAAGACATTACCTTTATGGAGATGTAGGAGCCCATGTAATAGGGTATCTTGGAAAGTTAAACCCGGAACAGGCAAAATCCCCTGGGCTTAAGGATATTCCGGCTGAGGCATTCATAGGGCAGTGGGGCATAGAAAAACTTTTTGATGACATCTTGCGGGGGGTTCCAGGAGAGAAGATTATAGAGGTCGATGCCTTAGGTAGGGAATTGAGAGTGGTTGGCGAAGTGCCGACTGTTAAAGGCAAAGACCTGCATATAAGCATAGACATCCAGCTTCAGAAAGAGGCAGAAACAGCATTCGGAAACCGTGCAGGTGCCCTCGTTGCTCTAAAGCCCGATACAGGCGAGATTCTGGCACTTGTCAGCAGACCATCTTTTGACCCTAATCTCTTTGCAAAAGGAATAAGCCCTGAGGATTGGCTCAGGCTTCGGGATGACGGAAGGTTTCCAATGCTCAATAGGGCACTTCAGAGCCAGTATCCACCAGGCTCTGTGTTTAAGATTGTAACTGCGATATCAGCCCTTGAAAAGGAAGCCATAAACCTTGAAACAAAGATTACCTGCTCTGGCGGACTGACACATGGGAAATGGAGCTTTAGGTGTTGGAAGAAAGCTGGACACGGAACCCTTTCTTTTCATGACGCTCTTGTGCAGTCATGCGATGTGTATTTTTACACAGCAGGCAGACGAACAGGTATTAATAGCATTGCAGAATATGCGCGTGAGTTAGGTGTAGGCAGTCCATGCGGTCTTGAACTGGTCAAAGGAGAAAAGCCCGGGTTTATGCCTGATGAGAACTGGAAAATAAAGGCTAAGGGACAGCCATGGTATCAGGGAGAAACTTATATTACATCTATCGGACAGGGCTATGTGCTCATGACACCTCTTCAGGTGGCAAGACTCATAAGTATCGTTGCAAATGGCGGATACATGTATGATGTAACGCTAATCCTGCCTGAGGAGACGCCAAAGCCGATTAAGAGGCTTAATATAAGCCAAAAGACATTTGAAATTCTGAGGAATGCCCTTTGGGGGGTTGTCAATGAGCCCGGCGGAACAGCCCATTCGGCAAGATCCAAAATCGTGGAAATAGCAGGAAAAACAGGAACCGCACAGGTCAGGTCATCAAAGGCAGGTTCGGCAAGCGGTAGATTCGGAGACCATGCATGGTTTACTGCATATGCACCATATGAAAACCCTCAGGTGGCTATAGCAGTCTTAGTAGAGCATGGTGGACATGGAGCCTCAGCCGCCGCACCAATTGCAAAGGCAGCTATTGAGGCATACATTTCAAGGCACCTGAAGGCAGGTGAAGATGAATAAATACCTAATAAAGAATTTCGACTGGTTCATGCTTACTACGGTCTTACTCATAAGCCTAATTGGAGTTATCACAATATTTAGTGCAACCCGACCCCTTGAAGAAGGAGGACATTCGAACTTCTATATAAAGCAGTTCATCTGGGTTTTCATTGGAATCATTGGCCTCATCACAGTCGTAAGCTTTGATTATGTCTGGCTGGGCAGGGCATCCTACATTATTTATGTGTTGGGTATCGGGCTTCTTCTTGCCACATATATAATAGGCAGGGCTGGCGGAGGTGCTCAAAGATGGATAAGCCTTGGGGTGTTTTCGTTTCAGCCAAGCGAGCTTTTCAAGCTCTGCTTTGTCGTGATGTTCACAAGGTATCTGACCCTGATAAAGGCACCTCTTTCAGGATGGGCTGTCATAAAGGCATTCCTTGCATTTACTGCACTTCCCTTCTTTTTGCTCCTGAAACAGCCTGATTTAGGAACAGCACTTATCCTGATTCTTCTGTTTGCATTCCTTACCCTGATAAGGGGCGTAAAAAGAAATGTTGTTTTCTTTCTCCTTATTGCAGGCATTATATCCATCCCATTTCTTGGAAACATATTCTGGGATGAGCTCAGGGACTACCAGAAAAATCGGCTTGTGGCATTTATGGAGCCTGATGTAGACCCCAGTGGAATTGGCTATCAGATAACCCAGTCAAAGGTTGCCATAGGCTCAGGCAAGTTTCTGGGAAAAGGCTTTCTCAAGGGCACACAGGGGCCATTTAGGTTTCTTCCTGAAAAGCATACGGACTTCATATTCTCCATGTTTGCCGAGGAATGGGGCTTTCTGGGCAGTATAGTCCTGCTTCTCATATATTTAGGATTTGTCTATCGCAGTATAGACACTGCAAAAAACGCAAAGGATGACTTCGGAAGACTGCTTGCAACAGGCATAACATTCATGCTCTCCATGTACATTGTCTTTAATATGGGCATGGCAATGGGGCTTCTGCCCATAATTGGCATACCGCTTCCCTTTATGAGCTACGGAGGCACAGCCCTCCTCAGTAACTTCATAGCCGTCGGCATACTCATAAGCATAAGGGCAAGGAGATTTGACCTCTTCTATTAGCCTGAGAGGATTTGTTATAATTCTCTCTTAAGGCGGTGTAGCTCAGTCGGTTAGAGCATGCGGCTCATATCCGCAGTGTCCGGGGTTCAAATCCCTGCACCGCCAGCTTTCTTTTCCAACCAATGCACGATTTTATAATTGCCTGTGTGTTTTCAAGCAAAATGCGTGAAAAAACTACCTAATCTATGTGATTCAACCCCAAAAAGCAGTAAATTCAAGGGTTCTTCTACATATTAATAGGCATATAATTTGCTTATATATTAATAAGGATTGTTGCCTTGAAAACTTTTGGTAGAATTTAGGATATGTTACTTAAGACAAAGATTATAACAGCCATAGCCCTCGTTATACTCCTCACAATAAGTCTCTCAACTGCCATTGTCCTTAATGCTCAAGGCAAGAGGATGACAGCTTTAGAGATGAAGAACTTAGAGGTGCAGGGAGATATTGTCCTTAAAAGCATTGAAAATGCCATGTCAAAGGGCAAGACAGAGGAAGTTCAGATGCTGCTTGAAAGCATCGGGAAAAGCAGGGAGATAAAAAGCCTCAGAATTATTTCGGATGACGGCTATATCCTTAAATCCAGCGATATGAAGGAAATAGGCAGAAAGTCAAAAGAATATAACTCCATTGCCTATACAGACCCGATGAAAATCGCAACAAAAGAGGATATATTAACGCACACACTCCGTATCCAGAACAAGCCCCAATGCTATGGCTGTCATAGCTCAAGCATAAAGACTATTGGAGCATTGGAGATAAGCTATAACGCTTCAAAAAACAAAGATGATATGGTTGCAATAAAGAAGTTCCTGATATTTTCCAATATCCTCACAGTCTTTGTGGTCGCAGTAGTGCTGAGCATTCTTATATCGAGGTTTGTCATGAATCCCCTGAAAGGCTTTATGAAGACCATAAAGGAAGTGGAAGGAGGCAACTGGGATGCAAAGATAGAGCTTAAGGAAAACGATGAGCTGACCGTTATAGGCAGGGCATTTAACGACATGGTCTTTGAGATGAAGGGTCTTTATGATAAAAACCTTAAAAAGGAAAAAGAAATCTCAAAGGTAAAAACAGAGCTTGAGCATAAAAGAAAATTAGAAGAGCTAAACAGCCACCTCGAATATAAGATTAAAGAGGTTGACACAGCCAATAAGGCGGTCCTCAGCCTTTCCAAAGAGGTAAAGACGAAAAACATAGAGCTCGAAAAGATGGTAGAGAGGCTCAAAAAGATAAACGAGGTAGGAAGGGTCCTGACCACAGTGATTGAGACAAACGAGCTTGTAAAGCTTATCATAAAGATAACCGCAGATATGCTCCATGTCGAAAGGGGCTCCATTCATCTCGTAAGGGACAATAGCAGGCTGACCCTTCAGTATAAACGGGGTATGGGAATAGAAGACACAAGCGACCTTTCATTGGACTTCCATCCGCTTTACAATGACCTCCTTAGCGAAGGAAGAAGTATCTTCATAAGCAAAAACAACCTCCAACAGAAGCCCTCTGAGATAACTACCTCTATAATTGGTGTGCCTCTAAAGATGAGGGGGCAGGTTGTGGGTGGCATGCTCCTTGAGCAGAAGGTTGACGGCTCACACTTCACTCAGGAGGAGTTAGAGCTTCTAATCACAATGGCAAATCAGGCAATGGTTGCAGTAGAAAACGCATGGCTTTATGAGACAGTGAAGGTTAACTACTTTGGCACTATTCAGTCCCTTATCAATGCCCTCGAGGCAAATGACAGATACACAAAGGGACATTCCGAAAGGGTAAGGTCGCTTTCCGTTGAGCTGGCAAAATATATAGGACTTGATTATAAGGAGATAGAGGTGCTTGAGCATGCCGCAATACTTCATGACATAGGAAAGATTGGCATAGACTCTGTTGTCCTGAACAAGGCAGGAAGGCTTTCAAACGAGGAGTTCAGCCTTCTTAAGGCACATCCACTCATAGGGGATGAGATTTTAGGGCCAATCGTAACCTTATCAGGTGTAAGGCAGACCATACTTCAGCATCACGAAAGATACGATGGAACAGGCTACCCATACGGCATTGCAGGCGATGAGATATGTCTTAAGGCAAGGATAATGACTATTGCTGACACATTCGATGCAATGCTCACAGACAGACCCTATAGAAAGGCATTGCCACTTGCCAAGGCAAAAGAGGAGATAAGGATTGCTTCAAACAAGCAGTTTGACCCTTTTGTCGTAAATGCATTCCTTGAGATGATTCAGAGCCGCTCTGATTTGCTCAGCTCGCTGGGATATTCCTTTAACTAACTCAATTCAAAGACAAATTCTATTTCAAGCGGTGAATTCAGAGGCAGAACATTTACGCCAACTGCGCTCCTAACATGCCTTCCGCTTTCGCCAAAGACCTCAAAAAGAAGCTCTGATGCCGCATTCAGGACACTCGGCTGTTCTATGAAGTCATCTGATGAGGAAATATAACCTGTTAGCTTTACACACCTCTTGACCCTGCTAAGGTCTCCTAATTCTGCCTTAAGGATAGAGAGGGCATTTATAGTTGCAGTCCTTGCCTCCTCCTCAGCCTCCTTCAGTGTAAGTGTCTCTCCAACCCTTCCTTTTCTCATTAACTTACCATCTTTTAAAGGCAAGATGCCGCTTAAAAAAATAAGATTACCAACCCTTATAATCGGGACATATGAGCCGAGAGGCTTAATAGGAGGTGGTAGCTCGATGCCTAATTTCTTGAGTTTTTCTTCGGGAGTCATTCCTTTTATATCCCTATCTCCTCAGGCACAGCAATCCTTCCCATTATAGCAGTTGCAGCGGCAACTGCAGGGTTACTGAGATAGACCTTGCTTTCAGGGTGTCCCATCCTTCCAATGAAGTTCCTGTTGGTCGTTGCCAATGCAGTTTCTCCTTTTGCCAAAACCCCCATATGACCTCCAAGGCATGGCCCACATGTCGGTGTGGAGACAACTGCACTTGCCTCGAGGAATATCTCAAGAAGTCCCTCTTTCATAGCCTCTCTGTAGATTCTCTGTGTAGCAGGGATTACTATAAGCCTTGTGTCAGGATGAACCTTTCTGCCTTTTAGAATCATTGAAGCCTCACGAAGGTCTTCAAGCCTTCCATTTGTGCAACTGCCTATAACCACCTGGTCTATTTTTATCCCTGAAAGCTCTTTTGCAGGCTTTGTGTTTGATGGAAGATGCGGGCAGGACACTGTTAATGGTATCTTTGAGCAGTCGTATTCTTTCACATCCGCATAAATCGAGCCTTTATCCGATGTATAAAACTTATATGGTCTTTTTGCCCTTTCTTTTACATAAGCCTCTGTAATTGCATCAGGTATGATGATACCTGATTTAGCTCCTGCCTCTATTGCCATATTGCACATAGTAAGCCTTCCGTGCATTGGAAGGCTCACTATAGCTTCTCCTTCGAGCTCCATTGCCATATAAAGGGCTCCGTCAACTCCAATGTCACCTATCGTATGAAGTATAAGGTCTTTTCCAGAGACCCATTTCACGGGCTTTCCATAATATATAAACTTCATGGACTTGGGAACCTTAAACCAGCACTCTCCAGTTGCCATTGCAAAGGCTATGTCAGTTGAGCCCATGCCTGTTGAAAACGCACCTAATGCACCATATGTGCATGTGTGGCTGTCTGCGCCTACGATGACCTCTCCGGGAAGGACAAGACCCTCCTCAGGCAAGATGGCATGCTCTATGCCCATTCTTCCTACCTCAAAGTAATGACTTAGATTGTAGTTCTTTGCAAAATCCCTTAACTGCTTGCACTGCTCTGCGGCTTTTATGTCTTTTGCAGGTGCAAAATGGTCAGGGACAAATGCAACCCTGTCTTTGTCAAAAACCTCTTTTGCACCTGTCTTTTTAAATTCCGATATTGCTATGGGTGCAGTAATGTCATTTGCAAGCACAAAATCGACTTTTGCAATGATAAGTTCGCCAGGGCTAAGCTCTTTTTTCCCCGCATGCTCGGCAAGAATCTTTTCTGTTATAGTCATATGTGTCTGTTTCTCCCCTCGATAAATAACTTTATTATATCCCCATAACGCAAGGATTGACAAGGGCATGCGTCATCCGTTACCCCTCTTTATTCCGTTATTCGGCTTCTTGTCATTCTGATGCCGATGCTTCGGCAGAAGAATCTCAGTTTTATGGGGCTTAATTAAATTTTGAACGCCAGTTCAATGAGGAAGTGCAACACTTGGGGCTACGAAGGAGTTACCCTAAGTGTTTATGGAGAGACGATATAAGCAACTTAATTTGGAAGAGAGGGACAGGATAACGGAGTTGAAGGCAAGGGGTTTTAGCCTGAG